>CAZTJD010000002.1:0-127736 GCA_964613985.1 uncultured Anaerolineales bacterium | reverse complement strand
AACATTTCGATCTGTAATGCCCCCTCCTTCGGCTGATCACCAAATCTACTGTTTTGGGGTTGCAGTCGGTCAGCAGGGAAGCCTCCCACTGCCTAACATGATAACACCAATGCATTCAATGGCGACTCCTGGGAGTCCATCTGCAGCAGCATTTACAGTTACAGGAGACCCCTTGTCCTGTGAGGAAATTATATTCAGGTTTATACGCCAGTATGCTATCATCGAGGCGTATGGTAGGAATACCAATCATTACGCATTAGGAGTGAGTATTCATGACCGGATTCGCGATCAATATTGAAAATATCACCCGTGAATTTGGCACCGTCAAAGCCTTGGATGGGCTTTCATTGGAGGTGCCTGGAGGAATCATTTTCGGTTTTCTAGGTCCCAACGGGGCAGGGAAAACCACCACCATCCGTATCTTACTGGGTTTACTGGAACCGACCAGAGGACGAGTTCAGGTGATGGGCTACGATACAGTGACCCAGGCTGACCAGGTCCGAGCCAACTCGGGTGTTCTCCTGGAACACACAGGCATTTATGAACATCTGAGCGCTGAAGACAACCTGGAATTTTATGGACGGGTCAACAACATGTCTTTAAGCGACAGACAGGCCCGGATCAAAGAACTGCTTACCCAATTTGGACTGTGGGAAAGACGGAAAGAAACTGTAAAAACATGGAGCCAGGGGATGAAACAAAAATTGGCCATTGCACGAGCAGTGCTTCATCGTCCTCCCCTGATATTGTTAGACGAACCAACAGCCGGACTCGATGTCATGGCAGCAGTCACAGTGCGGGATGATCTGGCATCACTGGCTGCTAGCGAAGGGGTCTCCATCTTCCTGACAACACACAACATGGTTGAGGCGGAGAGACTCTGCGCACGGGTCGCGGTTATCCGTAAGGGAAAGCTACTTGCAGTTGGGGACCCAGATGAACTAAGAGCAAGAGCAGGTGGACCACAGGTTGAAGTCATCGGGAAAGCATTGAGTGAAGAAGTGCTGAACCTGGTAAGAAAACAACCACAGGTAGCTGCTGCTACTTTGGAGAATGATCGTATGGCCATTACTCTGCGGGAGGGTGAGGATTCTGCACCGCTGGTGAATGTCCTGGTGGAGGCGGGTGTTCAGGTATCCGAGGTTCGCAAAGGGATTGCAAGTCTGGAGGAAACCTTCGTGACCCTGATGGAGGAAGAAAATGATTAAAGATATCCAATCGATGATGTGGAAGGAAAATAAGTCTTTATTCCGCAGGAAAGCCAGCCGGTCCAACCTGTTGAGAATCATCTCCGCACCTGCTTTATTGGCGCTTGTGTTTCCGATTACCTGGGGAGCTGACTGGGTGAATGACTTCCCAGCTTTGATCATTGCCTTTATCGCACCAGCGGTGTTGGTGGGGGTATTAATCCCAGACTCGTTTGCGGGTGAGAGAGAACGGCACACCTTGGGCACTTTATTAGCCAGCCGGCTGCCAGATCAGGCGATCTTACTTGGAAAGATGATCCCGCCTGTTTTAATCGGATGGTTCTCAGGACTGTTATTCAATCTGCTGAGTTTAATCATCTTAAACATCGCCCATGGGGAAGGTATGCTTTTGTTTTTCAACCCAACAATTGCCTTTGGGATTCTCTAACTGAGCTTCCTCTCATCAACCGTGATGGCGGGAGGAGGGGTATTAACCTCCCTGCGTTCCGAAACAGTGCAGGATTCGATTCAGAAATTGATGACCTTTATTCTGGTTCCAGCTACCCTGGTATTGGTGGTGCCGCTCCTATTCAGGGAACAGGTTTTAGCACTGATCGTAGGATTGGAGGGTCAGCAGGTCCTGGTGGTCTCCATTGTGTTCCTGTTCATCATTGATATCGTCTTGTGGGTACTGGCCTTTGCCTGGTTCCAGCGGTCGAAGATGTACCTGGATTAGAGATGGTCCATGATCTGAAACAAAGGGATGTATCGGCAAGATCTCAATCCCGTGGATGACGATGGCACCGTTCTGCACCTATTTCAGGTCTCTATATCTAATGGGGGGTTATTAATAATTCACTTTAAGGTTGGAAAGAAAATAAAAGATTTTCCTGCTAAATCAGGAATGAGATTGTGACTTTTCTTTGGAGTCCTTTTCGTGTCCGGATAATGTCTTATAATGTCTAATAATGTCTAATAAAGTGGTGAAAATACAGAGCAGGAGGTTTGTGTCAGAACACGCCAGTATATTCGCCGGTATATTTGCCAGCAGATATCGTATCTATGATTATTCGCCTAAAATCTGAACCCTGACATACCGCTCGCGCGCTCGAACCTGATCAAAATCCACAAAATAGATGCGTCCAAATTCGCCGAGGACCATTTGACCATCTTCAACTGGCACGTCCACGGAGCGACCAAAGATTACAGACCTGAGATGGGCATCGGTATTCAACGACCAGGAAGGCAACTCTTGCCTCCCTTTTGCTGCTTCAATGTGTTTGGGTCCGGGATGCAGATATTGTCCTTCGGTCCGGCAGGTTGGGATAATTTTCTCTAATACACCAACCAAATCCTGCATTAACAGCTCCGTTCCCCAATAATTTACGTCATCCGAAGCTTCCTGGATAAGCACGCTACAGGTTGTATGCTGCGAGAATACGACGAGAATACCATTCTCTATGCCAGATTCCTTCAATATTTCCTCGACCTGCCCGGTTACATCATGAAAAGTTGGTCTCCGGTCAGAATGGATCGTGAAATTTTTGTGAAAAATGATCATGGCACCTCTCTTTTTTTCTTATATCAGTGAGTAAGATTCCAGGCTTCTCGTACAGAACGGATCATTTCTTCTACCATCGCATGCTGATCTTCTGCCATAATGATCCCGCTGGTCGAGCCTGCTGCTTGTGCGCCGAGGGCGATAATCTCAAAAACATCTTTACCACAACTAATCCCTGCTCCATGCAGAACGAGGATTTCCGGGTTGATCCCCCACACGAGGGTATTAATTGTACGTATAGCTTCCTGATCGCTTGCCTCACGCTTCCCAACACCAATCAACTCTGGTGATTCTGCAAGAAGGATATTGGGGTTTAATTTTGCAATCCTTGCTACCTCTGCTAAATCCCCAGCGCAAACCATGGTGGCTAATCCCACCTGGTCTGCTCTCTGAACGGTTTTCCGGATGATGTCGAAAGGCAGAGGTTTTTCAGCATGGTTCAAAAGAACCCCTACCGCCCCTGCGGACTTAATGGCTTCCGGAAGGACCGAGCCTACCCCTCTGCCAATCTTAATTGGATCCATATGTTGAGCAAAAACCAGTAAATTCTTCGTCCCACTAGAGATTAGGGGAATATCAACATATTGGGGAGTAAAAATGATTTGGACGTTGTATTTCTCACTCATTTTATCTGCAAACTGGGCCAATCGGAGCACTTCCTGGCCATACAGGTATGCTTTTGGACCAATTTCAAAAAAAGGAGGGGTGAGTTTTAATCCCTGGTACATGGATGGGGTTCCTTAAAATTTACCTTCGAAAAATCAGGACCGATTGTGATCTGAATAATGATACACCTCGAATGCCCAAGCGGGGGCACCTAAGGTGATTAACGAATCTTGAACGAGTTCTTTCTTTTCAGGCGGACAAAGGGCAACGGCGCAGCCGCCACCGCCCGCGCCCATCTGTTTCGCTCCCCAAGCGCCAGCCTCGATTGCGGTCCTGCAGAAGGAATTAAGGCGTTCGGTGGAGGTGCCCATGATATTTTCTTCGATTTGCTGTTGATTCATCCATTTGCCAAGCGTCATAAGATCTCCGCGTAGAAGTGCATCCTTCCCCTTTTCTACCAAATCGACCACTCTATTTAACGAAGCGATAAGTTCCTCATCACCAGCACGTAAGCGATCTTGCAACCATCGTTGAAGCTGCTGGGTATCATGAGCTTCCTGGGTATCCGCCACTACAATGGGGAGGGAGGTGACAGGGATAACTTCAACACCAGGTGTGGGTCCAGTATCGATATAGGTCACACCTCCGAAGGCAATGGCATATTGATCCATGCGGCCGCATTCGATGTTCAGATCTTCACGTTCTACCAAGTAGGAAAGCTCTGCAATCTCGGCAGTGTCGAGGAAAATATCATACGCCTGGCAAAGAGCCCGGATAAATGCTATGCATAATGCAGTGGAAGAAGACATACCGGCACTGACCGGGATTTGTGAATTGATGACCACCTCGAAACCAGATGTCACTTCGTTTTTCAAGCGAAGGTAGACTGCTTCAATATACCTGAGGGGGGATACTAAGGGTAATTCATCCCCAAGTTTAAACTCTTCCTGGAATCCAATATCCTCCGCATTAAGAATTACACGATCATCGTTCCGTTTTTGAATAGATATACTCAGGAATGCTGAAATCGCTGCTGCCAAGACTGGTTTTTCGATCAAATCGACATTATCACCCAACAAACAGATGCGTCCAGGCGCATGGGCAACTTTCCACTCAGTTGTTAAAACCATAATCGAAACACCTCCAACATTTCCTAAGCTTGGAACCCCGACCTATTTGAGTATTATATCACAAAGTTCTGTTTTTATTTTGTTTTTATTGGTATTATGTTCTTGATTATCTCCGTTTTCTATGTTATCATAAAGGAACAAGGTCGATGTAGTAATGTGTGAGGAAATTTGTGATAGGAACCTATCGATTCAATTGTCCTACCACACAATCCACTTGCTCAATATGGGGATTTTACAGGCCAGCTTGATGATTGGGCAAGAATTTGCAAAGGTCAAATATATGAAGGGAGCACTCAATGTCTGCAACCGGTGAACAAATAAGATTAGCACGTCTATTCGATGGTGCTGATAAAGTAGTAATCGTAGCCATAGACCATGGTTTGTATTTCGGACCATTGTCCGGCTTGATTGACCTCCCCACAGTAATCCAAAATCTGCAACAGGCAGATGGCGTTTTGCTTAGTGCAGGGATGGCAACGCACTGTGCAGATTTCTTTGCTCATCGCGGTGCTCCAGCAATGATCTTACGGCTTAATTGGGCTACAAATTATGTCGCACCGTGGAATTATGAACATTCTCATTCCGTTCAACTTCTCACTGTATCAGAAGCATTGAGGTTAGGAGCCGACCTGGTCATCGGCAGTGTGACACTTAAAACACCAGACCAGGCTGAAGATGCACACAATGTCGAGCTGTTTGCTGGTTACGTTCAACAGAAATATCAGGCTGGGGTCCCGTTGATCTGCGAGGTTTATCCAATCGGGGGTGATCACACTGAACCCGAACAATTACAGGAGCAAGTGGCGATAGGCTGCCGAATGGCAGCTGAGTTAGGGGCTGACATGATCAAGACCTTCTATACCGGCAAGGGCTTTTCTCAAATTGCCGCAGCTACCCCAATCCCGATTCTAGCCCTTGGCGCACTGAAAAAACCTCGTGAACGAGATGCCCTTTTTGCCGCAGCAGATGCGGTTGAACATGGTGCTCGAGGTGTGGTTTTCGGTCGCAATGTGGTCCAAGCACGGGAACCGCAACGTTTGCTGGAAGCCTTGAAAGAAGTTGTTAAGGAAGGCAAGGCGCCAGATATCACTGCTGATCTTTATCGCTTGGATTGAAAATGGTGCTCCTATTAGGTATTGATATCGGTACCACATCTGTCAAAGCGGGGCTATTTGACCTGGTTGGACATTGCTGGGGATTCGCGAGGGAGGACTACAAGCTCCAAACACCGACAGTCGATTATGTCGAATTGGACGCAGAGACCTACTGGAGTGCAACCTGTGGTGTCGTACAAAAGGTCCTCGCAGCGGATGAGTCATTAAGTCGTGAGATTGCAGCAATCGGGGTATCCAGCCAGGGTGAAACGGTTATAGCAGTCAATCGCGATGGGACACCCCTTTATCCGGCGTTGGTGTGGTTGGATAATCGTGCCCAAAACGAATCCCAACAATTAAGCGATCAACTCGGTGACATTGCCTACCACCACACTGGGATCCCTGACATCAACCCGACCTGGACAGCTTGCAAAATTGCCTGGTTTAAGCACAACCAGCCTGTTATTTTTCAATCAACCCATAAATTTTTATTGGTCCAAGACTTTATTATCCATCACCTAACAACCAAATTCATCACCGAGGGAGCAATTGCCTGTACCTCGCTGTTATACGATATCGTCAAACATCAATGGTGGAGCCCAGCTTTAGAGGCAGTCGGCATAAAAACTTCGCAGTTACCCGAAATTCGTAAACCGGGATCAGTGGCGGGGAGTCTGACCCGAGAAGCTGCCAAAGTACTCGGCCTCCCTGCAGGAATACCCGTCGTCCTGGGAGGTATGGATCAAGCTGTTGGGGCGGTTGGCGCAGGGAATATCCACCCGGACATGATCTCTGAAACCACAGGGGGCGCGTTGGCAATCCAGGTGACTGTCCCAAGGCCAGATATTGATCCGAGTGGTCGCGTACCGGTCTATGTCCACAGCGCAGATGGTCAGTACTTATGTGTACCAGTCTGTGATACCGGCGGGATGGCTCTCCAATGGTTTCGCGACACCTTCGGCAAAAACGAGAGCCAGCTTGCAAACGAGGAAGGCAGAGATGTATATGATTTGCTGACCAGCTTGGCGAGTGAAGTCCCTTCTGGATCCGATGGCTTGTTGATGCTTCCCCACCTGACAGGTGCATTCAGCCCTGAGTACAATCCGCAAGCCCGGGGGGTCTTCTACGGTTTCACCCTGTTTCACCATAAGGGGCACTTCACCCGTGCTGTGCTCGAAGCTGTGGCTTATATGCTGCGGCGTAATATTGAGCTGATTTCTCAGGTTGGCATCCAAGCAAAAGAAATTCGATCGACAGGCGGTGGTGCTGCCAGCAGGTTGTGGCGGCAAATCAAAGCGGATGTTTGCCAGCTGCCGGTGTTAACCCTGCAGTACAACGACACAGCTGTACTGGGAGATGCTTTGATTGCTGCGAAAGCAATCAACTTATTTCCAACCCTGGAAGAAGGCGTCCAAGCGATGGTTGCTACAGCGGAAAGGGTAGATCCAATTCCGGAGAATGTCTCCTTGTATGAGGAAGCTTACCAACATTACTGCCAGCTTAACGATACATTGGGGCCGTTATTCCGCCGGCACTTTAAATCTACAGTTGCAGAGTGAAATTAATAAAAATTCTAGCCACCTGACAGGTTAGTTACAAAGGACAAATTCTTGCCACGAATTTCACGAATTATACGAAAAAGTTTCTAATTCGAGATATAAACTAAAGTTTTTTTGTGAATTCTAAATAACTTCTCGTGAATTATTGGATTTTACTGGTTATGAATTAATGATTTTGATTGTGTAAATTGCATTTTATCGTTCAAGCATTAAAAGTGTCAGATAGCTAATAAAAATTTTTATCCGAAAATATACCTAAACCTTATGGAGGAATACCATGGCAACTCAACCTAAAATCGGCTTATTTGTCACAGCTCTACTTGAGGATGATTACAACAAAACAGGCCACATGCGTCCGAAAATGAGTGAAGCCACAAACCGGATTGCCAAAATCCTTTCCCCCTTCGGCGAGGTGATCAATCCAGGATTTGTTGAATATGAACCGGATGCTGATCGCGCGACACAGGTTTTTAATTCTGCGGAGGTAGACCTGATCGTAGCCATCGAGTTGGCGTATCAAAAGGGAATTATCCCAATGCGCACCCTTTTACGAGTCAACGCACCAATCCTGGTTTGGAATACCCAGCAGATTCGCAAACTCCCAGAGGATGCTGATTTCGACCTCATAATGGAAAATTCTGGTATGGCAGGTTTACCAGAACTGACCAGCGCTCTCTTACGAAGTGGGCGACCCTTCGAATTGCTCACAAGCCATATTGACGATCCAGCAGGACTGGCTGAGATTGGAGAATATGCTGCCGCTGCAGGTGTCATCCGTCGCATGGAGAAAATGCGAATTGGCATCATTGGACACCCTTTTGAAGGTATGACAGATTTGATGGTGGATTATTTGAGTCTCCGGGACATAATCGGACCGGTTTGTTGGCCGCTTGAACCTGAAAAGGTAGCTGTCGCTGCTATCGAAATGGATACCGCACAGGTCAACGAATTTATGCAATCCCAGAGGAAGAAATATGATGCCAGCGCCATGACAAATGACCTCTTCGACCGCTCAGCTCGATTAGCTTTGGCATTAGAAAAAGTTGCGAAAGAAAATAATTTTGACGGGCTGGCTGTCTTCGACCAGGTCTGGCTGACTGACCCAAGAGTAGGTATCATCCCCAGTTATGGTACTGGCTATCTATGTTCACAGAACATTCCGGTAGCAACGGAGGCTGACGTTACCACGCTCGTAGCCATGATGATTCTGCAAGAGTTGGCGGGGGATGTAACCTTCCTTGAAAACTATGTTATCGACTTTGATGAAGACGCTATTATCCTTTCTCACGATGGTCACGGTAATCCTGCATTAGCTGCTGATGCCAAAAAAGTCCGGATTAGACCGAGCATTTACTATGAAGGCGTTAACGGTCGCGGGGCTGGCCTGGAGTTCGCCTACGCGCCCGGCGATGTGACCATTTTATCCCTGATCCCTCTAGGGGATGGAGATTGGCGGTTGATTGTTGGGGAGGGCGAATCCCTGCCCCTCACCCCCAGACCCGTAGCAGCCCCACAGATGCTCTTTCGATATAAAAACGGCAATATTATTGACTTCTGTGACCGCTGGCTTTTAGCAGGATCTCCCCATCATAATGCGCTGGCGTATGGCCATTTTAGCAAGACCGTAGAGAAAGTGGGAAGACTGATGGGAGTCGAGGTTGTTTCTATCTGAAAGAAGACGATGATTTCAATCAACGGGCACATCGTGCACCTGGATGAAGCAGAAAACCTGCTACCCTGGTCTGATTATGATCATATCATCTGGCTGGCGATGAATTTTATCCACCACTGCCCGATCGAACCAAGATCAGGTCTGCCATGGTACCTGGTTTACTCCTGTTTCTGGACAGATCCGCTTCGACCAGCAATTTGGCCTGACAACCCTGCCGGTAAATTCGCAATGGCTGCAGAAACACTAGTACGCTACTATGCTTACTCAGGTGAAACCTGGTTCATAGATATTGTACGCAGTATGCTAGACCGGTTAATCGCGTACAATACCCCCTCGACCTACAGCTGGCCTGGTGTGCCTTATGCTTCTGCAGAACCGATCTTCGGAGTTTATTTCGGAGCACGAGCGGACGGTCATTACGTAACCGAACCTGATAAAATCGCTCAAGCTGCGCTGGGCTATCTCTCGTTTTATAAGATAACAAATGAGAAGAAATACCTGGAGCAGGCATGTCATTGTGCTGATGTGCTTTCCGTCAAGGTCATCGATGGAGATGAAACGCACTCACCCTGGCCATTCCGGGTTGATGTGCGAGATGGGAAGGTCACTGAAGAATACACAAGTCATGTGATCCCCGCTATTCGGCTGTTCGACGAACTCACCAACCTGGGGATAGATTCAGGATCCAAATATGAGGACGCCCGGGAGTTAACCTGGAATTGGCTACAACATTATCTGATGAAGAATAACTGTTGGAAGGGATACTTCGAAGATATCAGACTGGATCCGGAAAATAGGAATAGAGACCAATACAGCGCTTTAGAAACAGCTCGCTACTTGCTACTCCATCCCGAGCAAGATGAGCAGTGGCAAAATCATGCCAGAAATATCATCAAGTGGGTAGTCCAAACGCTTGGGGCGGATCCGTTTTTCAAAGCGGTTCCCATCCACGAGCAATTATATTGCTACCATGTCATGGGGAGCCACACTGCTCGCTATGCGTCCCTGTGTGCGCTATATGCAAAAACTACTGGGGAAAAAGAATACTACGAACGAGCTATCCGTTCCTTTAATTGGGCTACGTATATGGCTGATGAGCAGGGATGGGTACGCACCGGGATCGATGAGCCGGATTATTACAACCAATGCTGGTTCACGGACGGCTACTTTGATTATGTGCCACATTTCTTAGATGGCATGGGATGGATCCCAGAAACAGCTCCAAACACAACAGATCACCTTATTCAAAGCCGTTCTACGGTTCAAAGGATCACTTACAAGCCCTATAACATTCAATATCGCACTTTCGATAAGATATCAACCGAAATCCTCCGGTTAACTTTTTCGCCCGAAAAAGTCCTGACTGGTGGAAAAACACTACCTCAGATGGATGATCTTGACCAAAGGATAGGTTGGAACTTTGATGATGCGCCTGGCTTGCTTACCATCCACCATAATGATCCTGAAGTTGAGATTCATGGATGATGAAAGGATCGCAGAATTTATGATGCCCAAACGGGAAAATAAAGGGAGAAAAAAGAGGGAGTGGTATGTTTGGTTCCCATTAATACCATTTCTTGTGTTCTGTCTGGCAATTATGATCGTCCCAATCTTTTTTATGTTTCACGGCAGTTTCACAGGAGCAGATGGTCAGTTCACACTAGAGCACTATGCCAAAATGGGCGCTTCAATCTATGCTTTAGCATTCCGTAATAGCATCTTACTCGCGGGGTTGACAGCATTTCTAGGAGTCTTGATGGGAACGATTGTCGGTTATTTCATCTGCAACCTTCGAAGTAACCGTGCCAAAGAATTAGTGACCGCCTTATGTGATGTCACCTCTAATTTCTCTGGCGCCCCTTTAGCTTTTGCATTTATCGTGATTTTAGGCAGCAATGGTGTGATTACGCTGGCTTTGCAAGATTACCTGGATTGGAAGATTTACCCAACTTTCAGTATCTATTCTTTTTCGGGTTTAACCCTGGCTTATACTTACTTTCAACTGCCATTGATGGTTCTTCTTATCATCCCTTCAATTGTCGGTTTGAAAGCCGAATGGAGAGAAGCTGCCAGCGGCTTAGGCGCCAACTCAGGTCAGTATTGGCGTTATATTGGTCTGCCGATCTTAGCACCCGCCATTAGCGGGAGTCTTTTGCTCCTGTTTGCCAATGCCTTTGGGGCTTATGCTACAGCTTATACGCTTACAGAGTTCCGTTACCCGTTGGTCACCCTCCAACTCGGTTTCCTGCTTAAAGGCGAGGTGTTCCGGGATCCTGGTGCAGGAGATGCTATGGGAGTCCTGACCCTGCTTCTGATGGGCAGTTCGATTTTTCTCTACCGAATTGCTACCCAGCGCGTGAGGAAATGGCAGACATGAAAAAAAACAACGCATTTCCTGGAGTAGTCATTGCAGCTTTTTTGTTTTATATGCTACTCCCAATCGTGGCAACTTATGCCTTTTCCATAGCTACACGATGGGATCGATCCATCTTGCCAGAAGGGTTAACTCTCGAATGGTACAAAGTGGCTTTTTCCGACAAGTGGTTTGTGATTGTCTTTAAGAATTCGTTGGTTTTATCAATAAGCACCGTTATTGCCAGCACCGTGATAATTGTACCCACGGCTTATTGGGTTTACCTCCAGATCCCTAAAGCACGCCCACTTATGGAATTAATCAGCACACTCCCTTTTGCAATACCAGGAATTGTGTTGGCTTTAGGGCTAATCAGGCTTTATGCCAATCCACCACTCATGATTGCCCGGTCACCTGCCATGGTTGTTGCCGCGTATGTCATCTTTACAATGCCTTTTATGTACAGACCCGTAGCCAATAGTTTAGAAGCAGTCGACATCCGTACCCTGACTGAAGCAGCTCAAAGCTTAGGTTCATCCTGGTTGCGCACATTCGGGCAGGTCATTCTCCCCAACATTCTACCGGGCATCTTAAGCGGAGGTTTATTGGTGTTCGCAACCATCTTCGGTGAGTTCACCATTGCCACATTCCTGGTTGGGGCGCGTTACAAAACCTTTCCCATGCAACTTGTTTATTACACTCGGCGTGATGGACGTATCGCTTCAGCATATTCCGTAATCAGCTTTTCTATCGCCTGGTTGAGTTCTCTAATTATTCTTTGGGTTGCAACCTGGGGGGTTAAACGGACAAGTGTTGGGGATTTGAGTAAAAAGAAAGATCCCACGAGAGGAGCTATCGGAGACTAGATATGAGTTATCTTGAATTAACCCATCTTGTTAAATCATTTGACGGGATAACTGCTGTAAAGGATTTTAACCTTCAAGTTGATCAGGGGGAATTAGTCTCACTGCTTGGTCCCTCAGGGTGTGGCAAGACAACAACATTGCGTATGATAGCTGGTTTCGAATCCCCGGATTCAGGTACCATCCATTTAGCAGATGAAGAAATCACCTCGTTACCCCCAGATCAACGAGGGATGGGAATGGTCTTCCAATCCTATGCCCTATTTCCCAATATGAATGCCTGGGGGAACATCGCGTTTGGCTTACGTGTGGCCAGGGTTTCCGCTCAGGAAACCAGGAAACGTGTGGATGAACTCCTTGATCTGGTTGGGTTATCTGATTCGGGACATAAATTCATCAATGAATTAAGCGGAGGGCAACAACAAAGGGTTGCATTAGCACGAGCCTTAGCCATCAAGCCAAGAGTGCTCTTGTTGGATGAACCTCTAAGTGCCCTCGATGCCGTGGTAAGGGTATCTTTACGACTCGAGATCCGCCGTATTCAGACTGCCCTTGGAATTACAACTATTTATGTGACCCACGACCAGGAAGAAGCGCTTTCTATCTCAGACCGTGTAGTAGTAATGAGACAAGCTGTGATTGAACAAACCGGAACACCAGAAGAAATTTATGTTCAACCAGCCACACATTTTGTAGCCACATTTGTTGGCAGCATAAACCAATTTTCATGTGTATTAAAGGATGCTGAAAGCGGGTCTGTCGTAAACAATGATCAAAACTGGCAGCTTTCTATACCGCCGATTACGGATGGTAAGTTGAAGAATGGGGACAACCTCATCGTTCTTGTTCGCCCAGAAGAGATCCGCGTCAGTTCTCCTGGCAGTGCCGCTCCCGAGGAAAACAACATCACAGCGAAAGTAGAGACTATTACGCTACTAGGTCCGGTTACACAACTGAATTTAGATTTCCAAGGACATCAAATCCTTGTGGATATCAAGACTGTCGACCGAGGTCGCTTTCTGCCCGGACAGCTTGTTCAATTATCATTTCCCAGAAGAGCATGCAGGGGGATGCCAGGTGATGCCCTGCCTGGTAATGGTGATATATAAATTTGATTATGATTCGAAAGGAGGTACCTAAAGAAATAATATTAAAACAAAATTTTCGATTGCAAACATCATGGAAAATGATGGCACCCAAATTCAGGTATCACAATTTTTGGAGGAATAGAAATGAAGATTAAGGTAGTTCTAAGTATTTTGTTAATCGCTGTGCTGACGATCCTGCTCCCGGCATGCAAGGCAGCACCAGTTGCAGAAGAACAACCCGCTGCCCCTGAAGAAGCTGAAGCCCCCGTTGAAGAAGAATCACCGGCTGAAGAGGAAGCACCTGCTGACCCAATGGCAGCACTCATTGAAGCCGCTAAAGCCGAGGGTGAAATTGTAAGCTATGGTTTACCCGATGACTGGGTCAACTATGGCGGAATGTGGGAGCTATATGAGGGCAAGTATGGTATCACCCACCTGGACACAGACATGGGGAGTGGTGAAATCATCGCGGCACTTATCGCTGAAAAAGGAGTCGGTGTGGCCGACATTACCGACCTTGGGGTCAACTTTGCGAACCAGGTTGTGCAAGATGGCCTCTCCACACCCTATAAACATGCATACTGGGATGAAATCCCTGATTATGCCAAGGATGCTGATGGCGCCTGGTCTGCTGCTTATTGGGGAGCTATTGGGTTCTGCGTCAACACCGACCTGGTCGAAAATGTGCCCATGAGCTGGGCTGACTTATTGGATGACCAATATAAGGGCATGGTATCCATGAAAGATCCGCGCCAATCCGGAACAGCCAACTCTGTCGTCCTGGCAGCTGCCTTCGGTAATGGAGGAGATGAAAGCAATGTGCAGCCAGGATTGGATTACTTCGCCCAGATGATCGAGAAAGGTCAGTTGAATGATGTTTCCCCGGGAACATCCCAAATCCAGGCAGGGGAAGCACCCATCGCATTGTTCTGGGATTTCGATTGCTTGAGTAAAGCAGAAGAATTAGGCATGCCTCTTCAACTCGTCATCCCTAGTGATGGCACGGTCGCTGGTCTTTATACGCAATTTGTGACCGCTGGAGCGCCTCACCCCAATGCTGCCAAGCTGATGTTGGAACTGGAATTTTCTGACGAAGGTCAATTGGTCTATGCCCAGGGTTTCACGCATCCAATTCGAGCCATTGAACTGCCAGCTGAATTAGCTGCAAAATTCCCACCAGAATCAGCATACGCAAGCGTCTACTTCCCACAAAATTTCGCCCTTCTCACTGGAGCTGCGGAAGCAATTGCGGAAGGCTGGGAGAAAATTTATTAATTAGCTGCTCTTTGCCCCTTAAGGCCAAGGAGTGATCTATCCTAGGCAAAAATAAATCCCAGATCGCCATAATTAAATTCTGGCGATCTGGGCAAATCATTCTGATCTGGTTATCACCATTAAGATTAATCTAATCGGCTGTTGGTTTTTAGGATTTAGGGCGTATACAAAACATTTCAACCCTTAAATCTAAGAATATCTCCAGGTAAACCAGGTATTTAAAGCTGCGATAAACTCAATTCTGGTTTAATTATAGATTGACAGCAGGTATTATTATGGACAATCACATGAATGCACGCCAACGCCGAGATTCGATTACCCGCCTGATTCGAGACCGGGGAAGGGTTCAAGTAACCGAATTGATGGAGGAGTTCGGCTTGACTGACACATCTATCCGTCGAGACTTATCTATCTTAGAAGAAAAAGGTGTTCTCAGCCGAGTCCACGGGGGCGCAGTATCCACCCGTGAGGGACTTCAAATTACAGCACTGGAGGAGCGTATCAATAACCAAGGTGCTGAAAAGCGACTCATTGGAAAAATAGCTGCGGGTTATATCCAACCAAAGGACGTGATCATTCTAGACTCGGGAACAACCATTTTGCAGGTTGCGAGACATATCCCTGATACGATCCGGAAAATGGGTACACTACGGATTGTCACAAACTCTACTTTATTACTTGACGAGATGGGTATGTGGGCTACGCCTAACCTTCTTTTATTAGGAGGTATCTTCCTTCCAGAACATCGAGCAACCGTCGGACCTGAATTATTAGACTGCTTGAACCAGATAACGGCAAATCGTGCTTTCTTGGGATGTGATGGGCTTACCTTGAACGGTGGACCTACAAGCGCTCATCCCCTCGTTGCAGAAGCAGGGCGGATGATGGCTTCGCGTTCAGAGCAGGTGGTCGTTTTGGCAGATAATACCAAACTCGGAAAAGCCGGTTTTGTTCCCATCATGCCAATCGAGAAAATTGATCTATTGATTACAGATCATCGTGCACCAGAGGCTTTTGTGACCCGCCTCCGTGAACGAAATGTTCAAGTTCTCGTTGTTCGCGAAGAGGAGTGAAGCACCAATAAAATATTTGACTTTCTCTGAGAGTTTAACGTGGTTCAGATAAACTATTAAAGGTATAGCAACACCAACAGTGTATATTTCTTTGAAAAAATAGGATTCCTTTTTGAAGATATTCTAGGTCGAGCGTATTCAGCTATTGATCGGTTCAAAAAGACTCCTTAAAAAAGAAACATCATCATTCTTGGTCGAACTCACTGCCACAGTTTATTCGGAACCATAAACCAATTAACACCATTGACAAAGACTTTACCGGTGTTTGCAGGAATCCGATGAAATTTAATTAAGTAATTTCGTCAATTATTGGGGGTTTTTTATGCGTGGGAGAGGAGGTAGTAGTAATTTAATAAGTCGATTATCCAGGGTTTCTTACGAAGAGATAATTTCCCCCTGATTTGATTGCATTCGGCGTAAAATCGTTGGCGGTATTTGGATCAGTGGCACGAGGTGATGCGGAATCTGGGAGCGATATCGACATCCTGGTAACCTTTTTCCAAATACCATTAACCTTTGATGCCTAAAAGGATGTTAAAATCTATCTGGAAGATCCACTTGACAATGCCGTTGATCTCGTTCTCTCCGAATCGCTGCATCCACGCCTAAAGCCCTATGTTAACCAAGATGCCCTCCATGTGACGTAACTATCACCTTTACCTGGAAGATATTCTCGAATCTTGTCAGAGGATAAACCGATATACTGTGGGTATGTCTTATACAGTTTCATTCTCATTACATCTTCTTCAAACTAATCGTCTGTTATCCCAAGGTATCACTTGATGGAAGTGATGCTGTTGTCGCAATCCTGGCGGATTGCTTCCGGCAGAACGGAGAAAAAGGATATCTTTGACACCTTGTACGTTCTGTTCTTGTTTACGGAATAAAGGCTTGTTGTGTGGTGTTATCTGTTTATACTGGTAAATGTACCGAAAGAGACCTGAAGGCTCTCCAAAGCTCATTTGCAGAATAAGGCTGAGTCACCCCGTGAGGGTACAACAACAATCCCACCAAATGGTGGGATTGTTGTGTATTCGTTTATGAAATCGAATGAGAGAACCTATGGTTCCTAAATCTAGTTACAATGGAATGAGTCCGAGTCCCTCATAGGGATATAAAAAAACTATGCCAACTGGCGCTGGTGGATAAAAAAACATCACAAAACAAACATCCCAATGATATTCGGCAAAAAGACCAGGATCGCCAGAAGAGGGTGTCCGCGCCTCGTAGTATTTCGACTGTCCCAACTGAAGAGGAACATACTTAGACCGAATGCCATGAACCCACTAAGAATCAGGACGAATACCGAACCCCAGGGCGAAAAATCGGCCACATTTCCCATTGCCAATCCATTAAATGCATTCATCGCCTGGGTGGCAGGCAAGAGCTGGGCGATCTTCCCGGCAAACTCGGGTAACATGCTGAAAGGGAACATTATACCGGACAACAGCATGGATGGAATGAAGAAAAGTTGTGACCAAAGCACTGTAATGCGGGAGTTAGCGGAGATCACCCCAATCAGCACGCTGAGACCCGCGCTGGCAAAGGACATGGCAACAAAGACCAATCCATAATTAAGCCAATTTGCCGGGGAAGGGGCATCAAAGAACAGAGGGGCAGTAACGGTGATGATCACTGTCACAATCACCAAGTGCAACATTGTTGTAAGGGCTGGTATGACCAGGATTGATATGGACGGTATGCCGTTAATCTTATAGCTGCGGAATATACCATTTTCCCGAGCGTTAACAAGTGGATCGGGTATCCCCAGAAACTCTGCGGCTAAAATTGAGAAAATGACCATTGCCGGGATCAAGCTATCCAGAAAGCCGGGATTGATTCCTACCATAACAAAACCCATCATAAGGTAAAAACCGAGGGGGAGAAGATAGTTCATCATAAGCAATGTCTTGTTGCGGATGCCGGTGCGGAATTCGAATGAAAAATGGTTGAGAAAAGCGGTCATTTTATTTCTCCATTATTCGTGTCGTTGGTACGCGTGATTTCCAGAAAACGATCCTCAAGTGACGGTCGTTCCACACGCAGGTCAATCAATGTATCCCTCTGGGTTTCAACGTGGGTGATGATGGCTGACACAGTGGGACCAATATCGGTGGTAAAGTAAATTTGGTACTCATCTTTCGATATACGCTGACTCACTGCTGGAAAGGAAATGGAGCTATCGGATAGACATAAGTCTTTTGTGCGCACCGATACCTTGGTCAATCCTGCGCCGGTAGCTGTGATTTCCATGGGGGTTCCTGTAGTGACGATCTTGCGGTCTAATAAGATAGCAAGCCGGTTGGACAGCTCTTCGGCCTCCGCCATATCATGTGTGGCTAGAATGATTGTTGTGCCGTTGACCTGTAATTCTCGAATCAGATCGTGCAATTCGACGCGAGTCGCTACGTCAAGACCAGCTGTTGGTTCGTCCAGGAAAAGCACCTTTGGGTCATGAGCAACTGCCAGTGCTAGCGATAGGCGGCGCTGTTGTCCAGTAGATAGCTCGCAAAATTGGGATTTCCTTTTCTCAGTTAACCCCAGCCGATCGAGAAGATCGAAACGAGGCGCAACCCCATGATAAGCGCAGAAGAATTTCATAGCTTCGTTGGGTGTAATACTTTCTGGCAAACCGGACGACTGCAGTTGCACACCGATCACATTGCGTAGTTTACGGGGCTCCCTAGCTGGATCAACACCAGCTACACGCACTATGCCACCATTCGGAGCGCGTAACCCTTCCAGACTTTCAAGCGTGCTGGTTTTACCTGCGCCATTAGGACCGAGAAGGCTAAATATCTCACCTTGCCTAACCACGAAAGTGATACCGTCCACGGCGACAAAATCGCCGTAGCTCTTGCGAAAGTCTTTTACAAAGATTACAGAGTCTTTCATGAATATCACCTCTTGATCATTATTTTTTCTGATAGGCAGCAATTTACTACCCTGTTAGATCAATACTCTGCAGCGGTTAGTGATTTTCAATCTTTATTTACCTTTAGTCACCATCTTTAACTTTTGACGATTGATCCGTCAGATGGTCAGAGGAGTAATATAATACAAAGTATTAATGTCGAAATATAAGTCTGCCGCTAAAATACGAACTCCCAGCTCATGAAAGAAACTGACAGCGCCATCATCTCCTTAAAAAGTCAGCTGAAATGGCGCAAGAAAGATCAGATCGGTAATCATACCTGAACCCTGCTCGTTCGAAATTGGAGAGTTTTTTGCCTGCAGGTTCGAATTATGACGTGCTTCTATTTCAGAGGACATTTATTGTCTCAAGCCTCGTAAACCACGGATTAAATTACTAAACAGATTTGGGGTATGACCAAACCTCGGTACAAGGGGGACAATTTGGGCCCGGTGGCGAAGATGAGGGCAGGCAACAATGAATCTCTTCGTCGATAAATAACCTTGTATTACTCGGATGGCAATCGTGATCGAAATAATTCTATCACAAATACAAACTATGATAGGTAATACAGGTACTGCTTGACGAATTCAGCATGGATCGATCCAGGGAAACGCTTCAGAATACACGTTGATTGTGTAACCAAGGAGGAAATCCCAGGAGTATTATAAACCGGGCTTACTATGCCATGTTCTATGCTGAATTGGCACTACCGATAAATGTTAGCGAAAGAGCCTAAAAACAAAGCGACGTCAGCACACTTTTCAACCATCTTTTTGTCAGGAAAGGTAATTTCTCCAAGGACATGAGCAACTCATTTCACAAGCAGGGTATAAGTAACAAACCGATTGCCCATCACGTATTTTAAGGTCCCATTATGATAGAATTTTGATAATGGTTGATTTCACCCTACGTGGTTTGTCAGAATCATTTCTATCGCTTAGGATGAATTGATGAAAAAACGTTTTAGCATCATTATTCAGGACGCCATGAAATTTCGTAATGTCGCCATCCTGCTTGAGGTTTGCTTGGTTGCGGTTTATATATTCATTTCGCTGTCACAAGAGTCTAATCGCTTTATACGTTATCTATTTCGTTTAGATGGTGAGTTCAACATCCCTGCTCTTTTTTCAGCTGCCCAATTATTCCTGGTAGGCTATGGTTTTTTGTTACTGAAAGATAAACTCAGACAAAGCGCCTCCTATTCCCCTACGATTTATAAAGCTCTGGGAATAATTTTTATCTATTTATCATTTGACGAAGCTTTCTTCTTGCATGAGAGTATTTCATTATTGTTCCGTAATGTTGATTGGGTGCCTAAGTCAGAAACGGGACATGGCGTCTGGGTTCTCCCTTATATTATTCTTGGATTGGTATTTTTCTTATTTAATACCAGGACATTTATCAAATTATTCCGCCAAAACACCAGGGAATTTTCAGTGATGGCGGCTGGATTTTTTTTGTATGTCCTGGGGGGGGTAGGTTTGGAGACGAATAAAGGGTTATTTCGCCAATTGGCGATATCCCCTGAATATCAGGGGATTCTCCAGCTATCCAGCGAGGAATTCCTGGAAATGTTTGGGATTACCATCGTCCTTTATGGGATGTTGCTACTACACCAGGCGGTAAAGAATAATCCATCCCTGGATAACAGTGGTGGTCAAGGTCCGGAATCGCTTTGAGGCTTAGTGGTATGAAAGAATAAAATTCAGTCTAACAGAATGTCTGAAAGTACCAGTCATTCTGGGAAAACACCAGACTGCAGGAAGAAAGTATGTGTAGGAGGGAGTACGCCAAGAGGGCGAAGAGGATGAAGAATACCTGGTATCGAGGATCCCACGGAAAATGTTCGTAACGATTGCGACCGCAATGGACGAGGAGGCACCCACCTTTGCTCTACTTGTGGAGTTTCGTTGTAGGGAAAAGGATGAAAAAAACTCATAATTGGCTGGATGCACACCTGGGCAGACCAAGACAAGTCTTTCTGGTAGCTTCCCTGCTACTCGTCCTCAGCTGCGCCCTGGGGATTATTGCAACCTACGGCGAACTATCGCATACCGTCGACGCGCCGAACCATATCGCCACCGGTTTGGAATGGCTTCAGGATGGCACCTATATCATGTGGACCGAGAACCCACCCTTAGCAAGGGTTGCGGTTGCCCTGGGTCCATATCTTGCTGGGGCAGACCTTCCCGACCCAGAATATCCAGAGGCTCTCCGCACCAAGGAAGGGATCGAAGCGAACTGCGGCATGGCAGGTGGGCTGGGGAGTTACCTGCTCTATGAAAACGGCAAATACTTGCGAACCCTATCATTGGCACGAGCTGGCACCCTGCCATTCTTTCTGCTTGCCGCGGCAGTGATGTGGCTCTGGTTGGGGCGTGATTTTCCTCTGGCAGGTTTTTTGAGTCTGGCCGCTTTCTGCACCCTGCCTGCGATCCTGGCTCACAGCGGCCTTGCCACCACGGACATAGCCTTTGTATCAGTGTTCCTGCTCTTCGTCTGGCGGATGGTACGCTGGTTAGAGGATTCTACTTTTTCACATTCGGTCATCCTTGGATTATGCACTGGTTTGGTGGTGGCGACCAAGTTCACTTCGCTGGTCTTCATCCCTGCTGCCTCGTTCGCTCTGGTCGCTGCCCGGGTTTGGTTTGAACGGCGTATGGACCAGCATCATTGGAAGGTATGGGGATTTCGACTCCTTCAAGTTTTTCTGATTATGGTTCCAGTCGCAGCTTTGGTTATCTGGGCGGCGTACCGATTCTCTGTTGGGACGCTTTCGGACCTTCCCCAACACCTGTGCAATTGGCCTGTTTACGGTCCGGATGTGATTGGCTTGCGTGGTTGGATCGCCAACGCACTTATTGATGTGACCCTCCCGGCGCCGGAATTTTTTCACGGGGTTTTAGCACTGCTGGCACACAACCATGCTGGGCATTGGTCTTATGCTTTAGGTGAGGTCAGCTTAACTGGCTTCTGGTATTTTTACCCCCTGGCGCTGCTGATCAAAACCCCGCTACCGTTTATGGTCTTCGTCGCTGTGGGAATTGCAGTAGCGCTGCTGCGTAAGCAACTCTCGACCTGGTGGGTCTCCGGCATGTATGGCGCGATCCTGTTGATCTTGCTTGCCCTGACCCAAAGCCAGGTCAACATCGGCTTACGCCACGCCATGGCGGTTTACGCCCTAGCAGCAGTTGTGACTGCGACCGTCCTGGCGAATGCATTCAGAAATCTGGAGGGAACAAAGAGCCGGGTTGCCGGGGTGTTCCTCGGTCTCATATTTCTCTGGCAGGTCATCACCACAGCTGCCTCTTTCCCTAACTTCCTGAGTTATTTCAACCTCATCGCAGGTGATGACCCGGGCGCATTCCTGGTGGACTCCGACCTCGACTGGGGGCAGGGCGTGTTCCAGCTGGAGGCGTTCTTCTCAGGACACGAGGCTGATGTCGTTCAGATTGCCTATTTCGGTTCGGCCCACTTATGCGAGCATGACCTCCCCAGGTTGCGCCAGCTTCCAGTCGGTAACCGGGTCAAGGGCTGGGTTGCCATCAGCGAGTTTTATTACCGGGAAGCGGCCTCCTTTGTAATGATAGAACCGTGTGGACCTGTTTATCATTATCTGGATAGCCCCGGTAAGGGTTGGTACACCTGGCTCAAAGATTACGAACCTGTAGCTGTCCTGGGTCGATCGATCAGGGTTTATTACATCGAATAAATGCAGAGAGGCTGTTTTTTAAACAGCACTTTACATCAGAACAATGGTAAGTTACCCCTTTCCGTTTTGTTTTTAAGGAATTGTATGTCGCTAAGGGGATGTTTTGGAACAACCAGCGACACAGATTATAGATTCAAAGATAAACCCTCATTCAGAATGGCTCTTCGCGAGTCTTTCAGCAGGATTTGATGTTTTTTTTCTGTAAATCTATATTTCGTGCATCATGGTTTTACACCCCAATTAAATTCATCCTACTCAAGAATCAACTTATGGGTTCTTTTCTAATTTCAAATGCACATTCTTCATGCCCCATCGCCCGACATCGAATTTCTTTAATATCAAATTCCTGCCCATTCGAAACCCAATGTAAACCTTCTTTAATTAAACCAACCTGAGAATAACATACTGGTAAGTCTTCGCCTGATCTACCCCAGCAGACGGGGCAACGCTTGACAACATAATAGAAGAAGTCAGGACGTTCATATACAACGGTTTCCTGGTCGCTGACCATATTGAATACCTTTGCCATTGCGTTAATTCCTATTCTGAGTTTAATTTTCAGTGGTACTAAACGAAATGCCAAATCACTCACGCCTACCAATCCGCCATAGGTTGCCAGAAGTTCATTAAAGGTCGCTCTTCCAGCACGCAGCGTAAATACTCGCCCTCCCCGCCGTCCATAAATTCCCTCCAGCGATTGCATTATGGCTGAATAGTCTGCAAAATCGAAAACTTTTTCACGGTCGTGTGGGGGGTAGTTATCAATCAGATGAGGAAGATTTGCATGTCTTAAAATTGTATTGACACCATTTCTTCCTGTTATTTCATCAAAAGCTCTGAGCGTTACCAAAGCGAATGTATTTGTATTGTAATAGCCGCTTTTCGGGATTTTATCTACCATATTCAATCAGCCTCTTGTAACACACAATTATATCCATATTTTTATGAAATAAGTTATCATCTGATCAAGTGAAATTAACAATTTTGGAAGGTGATAAGGGAAAATGGGGAAGTTTATGATAATTTTCTGTTTTTCAGCAGGGTCACAAAGTTGGGGGATTTCGTTTGTGTAAATTAATTTCTGTAAAATTCAGGGAAGGGGGCGGTTCGTGATAGGTCGTCTTAGGGGTATAGAAAACCGTGAGGGCAATCCTGACGGTGTTATTCGCTTTAACCCCTGCGATGTCGGTGCTTGCGAATCTAGTCAAGCTACCCATATCGATTTACCACTGGTGTTGAAAGAAGAACAAGAACTGAAAGGTTGCTATTAGGAGTCTTTCTAGATACCAAAGGATTGATCACAATTCCCTGTGAGTTTAAGTTACGTTATCTGTATGGATGTTAGATGTCAACGCTGTGAGTGGTTTGGACGTGCTGGCGGCATACTGTGGCGATCACACTGGCGGATTTCCCCCCATTCTGGATGGGTAGAAGCTTCTCTAATTTTGCCAGGTCAAGGTCGGTATGCACTTCTTTTCCCAGCACCATCCCAATAAAGGTTACAGAAGAGACCTGAGTGACCAAGACCTGACAATTTGCAACCATATGTTCCGTTTTGCCCTCAGCTAAAACCATTGCATCTGGGATAATGTTGATTATTTCACGGCGAGCCCGCTCCACTTTTTCAAGGGGGTGGAGTTTGAAGATGATGGGTCTACCCTGTGAAATCCGTTTCACCTTGTGAATAAATGCCTTGCGGTTGTCAAAATGAAAGGTCTCCCGTAAAGGAGATGTAGCTGCCAGGACATAATCACGGTAAAGAAAGTCATTATCGAGGTAGGAGACTACATTATCAAAATTAGGGATACCGGTTACGACTATCTTGTCAGGATTGATGCCTTTGCGAATAAAATCCTCACGGTATCCTTGCGAAGCCACGCAAAAAACATCATAGGCGTCTGAAAGACCCGTGCCAGCAGTATTGGCAAGATACCCAGGCAGCCCCAGGTGCTTCACAAACGGAAAGACCCAAGTCTCTGCTTCCATCATCCCTTCCTGAACGAGGACGAATGGTTTATTGCGGGTGTTCTTCTGGACAATGTTATCTGTACCGGAGACGACAAGATCATAATCCGCTTGCAAGCCGCGGTAATCCACATTCAGGTGTTCCGCTGCCAGGTAATCACCTGTTTCCTGGTGGTGTTTTTTCCCAAGAATGGTGAAATCCAACCACCCCGATTGGGTTAGACGATCGATGATCCCATCGGCATAGAAGGGAGTGAAAAAACACACAAAATCACCCTCAAGATGCTTTGATATCTTGTGCATCATGGTGGTTTGGTTGAGTGAACCACCAATTAACAATGCTTTTTTCATATCTGTACTAATCCCAGGTAAATTTTCCTAGAGATGAGACACTCTAAGTGGAACTTAAGAAGACTCCAAAATAAACCTCGAAAAATCCTAAGAGAAGTCACATTATATTTGGATTATTTATAGTCTTCTTCTACCAGGGAAGATTATCACTAAATTTATGGAAAAACCTTATAGGTATCATACCCCGTTTTTTTACTTAATGCATTGATTAATTCAACTATCTCAAGTAGATGCATTACCAGGTTTTTCCGTATCGATGAGGTTTCAAATACAAACCCAAAGGTAAATCTGGCAGTGGTTGCTGAATCGAATTCGAACGCTGGGAATCGTTATCACAATCATCACTCCCCTACTGGTTACCAATCGATTTGGAACAGGAGCCTGATTTGTTGCTCTCGGTGAAGTAGAACAGGATCAAGGAACAGGTTTTTCATATTCGAATTTTATTGCCGTTCGCTGAAGGCATCATCAGCGGATTGAATTTTATGGTCTAATTCCTGTAACAGACGCCTGCCAATGTCAGCATGTGTTTCAAATAAGTTATTCAATTCTTCTGGATCATTATCAATATCATAAAGCTCGACAAGGGTATCACTTCGCGGCAGGAATCCATAGCCAAAATATTTCGTCAGTTTATACCGATCTCTGAGGATCATCGCACTCGCTGATTTCAAAGGTCTTGAGGGCTTGTTTGTCTTGGCTTCCAGGGCAAAAATACTGCGTTCTGGGTCTGGCTCATGAAATGGGGGCAGGATACAACCTTCTATCCAGGGAGGTATCAATTTCCCAGACAGATGCAATATGGTCGGCAAGAGATCGACAGTACTTGTTTTCACATAAATATCTTTTCTATGATTTTGATCCGGTTCGAAAATAACAAGCGGGATGTGGACAACAGGATCATGAAGACTTGGGGTTGAATGTCCTAATATGCCTCGTTCGAACATCTCTCCATGATCTGATGTGAGGATAAGATAAGCATTATCCAAAATACCTGCATTCTCTAAAGCTTTATAAAGACGATTAAACTCAGAATCAACATAGAGGACATACTCATCATAGAGGCGCCGGTAATGATCGAGACTAAACTCTTGTTTGACCCTACCCGGTTTCGACAGGGGGTGTTTTGGCTTGCTTAAATAAGGGATTTCTATGCCCTGGAACTTGTTTGTGAATTCTCTACGGGTATTATAGGGAGCGTGAGGAGGAAGGAAATGGAAGTATCCTAAAAATGGCCTGGGCAACACTTTCGCTTCTGATATTAACCAATTCACCGAATCTTCCAAAATAAAATGATCCAATGATGACATTGGCATGCCCAGAGGGAATTCATTTTCCATACGGTGATTCCGACTATCGCTTAAGTACCTGAAGATATTTGGCAGGAAGAGAGTTGTTGAAAGACTATCATCTGCTTTTCCGCTTACCCGGATCCAGCTTACCGTTGCGATATCTTCATCCATTCTAAAGAGCTTTGTTACCCATTTATTTTCCCCTAAAGTGAGCTCTTCCCTGAGTTTGTAATGGTCAATACTTGAGGCAAATGGGTTTTGTAGAATGTTAACAAGCTGGTTATGGCTATAAGTACTGCGATAATAATCATCGAACAAGCAGTACATATTCCTGGTGTAGAAATACGGATCAACAGAGCTGTTAATCTGCCAAGCACGATGAGTCCAGGGATAGGTGCCGGTTAGAATGGAAGCAGTACCTGGGGTCGTGAAATTGCCAGCTGCATAATGGTTATGATAGACGGTGGCTTTTTGCACTAAAAGATCCAGGTGAGGAGTCGTGTTTCGAGCATACCCGTAGAGTGATAGATCATGGCTGGAGCAGGCATCAAATACAATGATCAATATGTCTGGTGAGGTTTTATTATTCACCCCTTTCCTGGTGGATTTGTGAGGAGAGCGAATATAGACAAACGGCAATACCCCCAAAAGATATAAAAATTCTCGTCGGCTTAGTCGCTTTTCCATCTGAATTTCAGGGGAATGTCTCAGTGAATCATTTTATCGAAATTTGCCCAATATTGTTCCCGAAGTTGACGTTTAAGGATTTTCCCGGTCCCCCCTTTGGGTAATTCGTCACGGAATTCAACTTTTTTTGGTGCCTTGTAATGAGCCAGGCGCTGGCGGACATGTTGAATGATATCCTCAGCAGATGGTTTCTGACCAAGTTTGGGAACCACCAAAGCAAGAGGGACCTCTCCCCATTTCTCGTCCGGAATACCGATCACAACCACTTCAAAAACAGCAGGATGGTCCTGGATTATCTTTTCTACTTCAACAGAAGAGATGTTCTCTCCCCCAGAAATAATAATATCTTTTTTACGGTCTACGATCGTGATATAGCCTTCCTCGTCTACCACAGCCACATCTCCTGTATGGAACCAACCATCGATAATAGCTGCATCCGTCGCCTCTTTATCTTTCAAATATTCGTGCATCACCTGGTTTCCCCGAACCACGATTTCCCCGATGGTTTTTTCATCAGGCGGTACGTTATTTCCTGCTTCATCGATGACGCGAATCTGAACGCCAACCAGAGGCAAGCCTGTTTTTACCTGATAAGAGCGTCGAGTAGCAATATCTGTGTTCAGATATTTTTTGGGCCTGGCGATGACAATGAATGGGGCGGTCTCGGTCAATCCATAGCCGACATATGCCCTGCAACCAATCTTTTCTTCAATGGCGTTGATAAGGGCAAGTGGAGAGGGCGCCCCACCAATGATACATTCTTCCAGGCTGCTTAAATCATATTGCGTCAAATCTGGGTGTTGGAGGAGACCATTAAAGATCGTAGGGACACCAAGGAGCTTGGTAACCTTCTCGCTTTCAATTAAACGCAGCATCTCCCCATACTCAATTTTTCGTAACATGACATGTTTTCCACCAACAGCCGTGAGGAATTGAGGTGTTCCCCAACCATTGACGTGAAACAGGGGTACTACGTGTAACAAGGTATCCTTATCACTCACCTGGAACCCATTGATGGCAGTCAGAGTATGGATATATAGCGTGCGGTTGGTGATTGCCACGCCTTTCGGATGACCAGTTGTTCCGGAAGTGTAAAACAATTCAACCACTGCATTCTCATCGATAGCGTCCAGATCAACCTCATTTTGGGGAAATGCTGCTGTTAAGAGAGCCTCAAAATCGAGAACCCAACCTGGTATTTCCTCGGGCTCCATGATGATAAAGTGGCGGATGTTCGGCAGTTTTTTTTGTAACGACTTTACACAGGGATAGAAATCCTTATGAAAACATAAAACTCGACATTCTGCATGGTTCAGGATATATTCTATTTCCTGGGGGGATAAACGGATGTTGATTGGATTCAAAATGGCTTCGATCTGAGGAACGGCAAAATAAGCTTCAAGTAATTGATGGGCATTGTAGGTGAGGAAAGAAACTACCTGCCCTTTTCCTACACCGAGATCATCAAAGGCATTGGCTAGCCGATTAACCCTTTGATCAAATTCTTTATAGGTGAACCGACGGTCTCCATCAACAATTCCCGTCTTGTCGCCAAACAATGAAACTGCTCTTTGTCGGAATTCTAAAGGGGTGAGAGGGACTATCATCACTATATCCTCCGATATTCGTATAATTCCAGCATAACTTTACGAAAAGGGATTGACTCAGACAATTTAATTATGTATTATATATTATAACAGAGACCGACCGGTCTGTCTCTCTTGGGAAGGTGTTTTTATTATGAATTTACGAGATTCGATTATTCATGAAGCCCAAAAGTTATTCTCGCTAAACGGCTATTTGAGTACTGGGGTAAATGAAATTATTGACGCTGCGGGGACATCGAAAGGAGGATTCTATAATCATTTTGCCAGCAAGGAAGATCTGTTCCTGGAAGTCCTGGCTGAGGCACAAAAAATCTGGCGCGAAAGAGTCCTTTTTGGGATCAATGAGCTTGACAGCCCAACAGAAAAAATAATCCGGATTCTCCGAAACTATTGTGACCGGTATCTCAAAGACTCTGAAAACTTTCCGGGGGGGTGTATTTTCATCACGTTTTCCGTTGAACTAGACGATACCCGCCCTCATCTTGTTAAAGAGGTTTACAAGGGATTTGAAGGTTTCAAAACCTTGTTAAATACACTTTTGGATGAAGCGATTGAAAAGGGTGAGTTACCCAGGGATTTAGACTCAAGGACAGTTACTGACATGTTGTTTACAGGCATGTTGGGATCTTCTGTTCTTTTCGGGGTTAACAAATGCACATATAACCTGGATTGTTCGATTAATTCACTTATTGAATATCTATTTATCTTGAGTGGTAAAGAGGTGATCAATCATAGCCGTTATGAAGAAACAAGGTAGCCCAGGATGATCATAAAACAGATAGGATTGTTGTAGGGAGAAGGAGGTGATGTCCAACTTGGAAATTTGAGGTCAATCGCAATTTTCGGAATATCCTAGCAGCACTCGATTAACACGAATAAGGAGGATGTCATGAAACGCAAATACTGGAGATTGTTCTCCATCCTTTTAGTCATTGCTTTGATTATCCCAGTAATGACTGCCTGCCAACCAGCAGAGGAAGCCACCGAAGTAGCTCCCGCTGAAGAAATGGTTGAGGAGGTTGCTGAAACTGAAGAAGCCGCTGAACCAGAGCAGGCTGCGGAACTAGAAGAGCCAGCCGAACCAGAGGAAGCGGAAGTTGAGGAAACTGAGGAGGTTGCTGAACCAGAAGAACTAGCTGAACCGGAAGGACCGGTGATCATGCGGGTGGGTACTACCTCAATCTGGGATGGAAATAACCTTGGAGTCGAGGTGTCAGGCTGGTTGCCCTACCGCTTGATTTTTGATTCGATCGTTGAATTTGGAGCAAACGGTGCATTTATCGGAGGACTAGCAGAAAGTTGGTCGGTTGATGACACTGGATTGGTCTGGACATTCAACATTCGTGAAGGGGTAACCTTTCATGATGGAACCCCTTGTACAGCAGAAGATATAGCCTGGAGTTTAAAGTGGATGGAAGAAGTCGGGTTTGATAGTATCGCCTATATGTGGTCTGGACTCTTTGAGGAAGTCGTCGCCCTGGATGATAAAACCCTGCAAATTACCACTATATCGCCCCTGAGTTATATGGAGTATGTCCTATCCTACTCCTTTGTCGTTCCCCAAACTGTTTGGGGTGACATAACGGATCACGACACAATGGCATCCTATACCGAAGATGATGCCACAATCGGCACCGGGCCCTTTAAGTTCGTTGAGTGGGTACCTGATGAATATCTCATCTTGGAGAAAAACGAGGATTACTGGGGAAATGTGCCTAAATTCGACCAGTTAATTTTCCAACAATATGCAACAGAAGATGCCATGGTCAATGCCCTTCTCGCAGGGGAACTTGACGGGATCGCTTTTGCTCCGGCAACGGCGATTGACTCGTTGCAAGAAGATCCAAATACTGAGGTCGTAATTTTTGAAGGGTGGGGAGTAGATGAGCTGACTATCAACTCGTATTCAGAAGGTACTCAACCAGCAAGCCTGGGTGATCCAGTAATACGGCTTGCAATGGAATATGCTATCGATCGTGACCAAATTAATGATGTTGTTTATTTGGGATATTATAAACCCGCGACGACCATCATCGCCCCTGTATTGGGAGATTGGCACAATGATGAGCTTGAGACAATTTCCTTTGACTTGGATATGGCAAATCAAGTACTTGATGAGGCAGGTTATATGGATGGTGACGGCGATGGCATCCGTGAATGGTCAGACGGTTCGCCCCTACAATACCGGTTCCTAATCGATGATTCCGCTTCAAGTGCTCGTTTAGCGGAAGTCATTAAAAATGGCTTAGCCCAGGCTGGGATCGGGGTCGAGATCGAGGCAGTAGATTACAACACCCAGATGTACAATGTCTTCTACTACTATGACTACGACCTCACCAACTGGTACTGGGGAGCAGACCCGGATCCAGATTTCCTCGCCACTGTATTTTCTTGTGACCAACTCTGGTATTGGAACGATTCTGGTTACTGTGACGAAGAATATGATGCGCTGTATAACGCGCAAAGAACGGCTGTTAACCGAGACGATCGCATCGATTACGTCTGGCAAATACAGGAGAAGATCTACAATGATCGACCATGGATTGTTTTACTTTATGGTAGCGTGATGTCGTCTTACCGTTCGGATCGCTTCACCGGTTTCAACCCGGAAGCTCGGTACCTGTTCGGCAAATGGTCAATCCTTCAAGTTGAACCCGTCCAATAACATCAAGCTATCCTTCTGGTTGGTCAGGAAAACCTGACCAACCAGAATCCCCCTGAGGAAACTCATGCAACGTGGCAGATACTTGTTTAGAAAGTTAATCCTGGCGATTATCACACTTTCTGTCATTATTGTCTTTAACTTCTTTCTATTCAGGATTCTCCCAGGTGATCCAGCCCGGGCACTGGTGGGGATAGGAAGAATGAAACCCGCAGCCGTAGAGAGGATAAGGAAACAGTTTGGTCTGGACAAGCCGGTTTGGGTGAATATTGACAGGTTGAGAGTTGGGGACTTAAAAGGGGGATTGGACAGCCAGTTTTCTGCCTACATTCAAAACCTGTTCCGAGGAAATTTGGGGGTTTCCTTTGCCAATAGGCTTGAAGTAAGTGAGATTTTAGCAGACCGGGTGTGGAAAACTGTCATCCTGCTATTTACAGGTGAACTTGTAGCAATTACCTTGGGTTCTGTTCTGGGGATAATTGCTTCCTGGCGTAGGGGGTCAAAGCTTGATCTTGGAATTTTACTTTGGGGGCTTTTTACCTGGTCTATTCCTACCTTTTTCTTCGGAATCATTCTAGTGGTTTTATCTCGAGGGCATTTGCCCACAGGCATGATGGTCACCGTGGGTTTGAAACCAGAAGATGGGTTAATCTATTGGAAAGATGTTGCCAAACACCTGGTTTTACCGACGATCACACTGGGAATCGGATTCACCAGTTCTTATATGATGGTCATGCGCAGCAGCATAATTGAGGTGTTAAGCGAGGATTATATTCTCGCTGCAAAGGCAAAAGGCCTCAGCAACCTGGAAATATTACGTGATCATGCCTTAAAAAATGCCATGCTACCAATGGTCACATTAATCGCTTTAAGCTTGGGTTATACGGTTGGGGGGGCAATCCAGGTTGAAACCGTTTTTTCTTGGCCTGGGATAGGTAGACTCATTTTTGATTCCGTCGGTAAGCAGGACTACCCTGTTCTTCAGGGGGCGTTTTTACTCCTGGCAGTTAGTGTTATTGCAGCGAATTTTCTGGCTGATTTCGTATATACTTTACTCGATCCACGGATACAGCTAGAGAAACCAGCGCTTGTCCAACACAAGCAAAGTATATATACCAGCATGCTTCTGGCGTTTACCGGTTTTTTCCGTACCCTTTGGCAAATTCCCGGGTCAATTGGAGGCTCAATTATTAACCTCCCTAAAGCTATACCCCGTCTCCTAAAATGGGGAAAGACGACTGGTAAAACTCTTTGGGGTGGCACGCTGGTTTTTTGGGCTACGTTGAAGCGTAACCCAATGGCAATGATAGGGGTACTCATGCTGCTGGTCGTGTTAATTTTAGCGATATTTGCACCTCTAGTCGTACCCTTCACGATTGAGGAAATGGCTAATTTAAAAATCACCTCAGAAGACATTCTAGCCCCTCCAGATGCTGATCATATACTGGGAAGAGACGATGCTGGTAAAGATGTGCTCTCACAATTAATTTATGGCGCTCGAATTTCGCTAATTGTTGGGTTTGCAGCGTCGTTTATGTCTTTAATCATTGGTACGGTGGTCGGTATGATTGCCGGGTATTTTGGTGGTCGAGTGGACACATTTTTCATGCGGATGGTGGATTTTTTAATGGTGATCCCGACCTTACCATTGATGCTGGTAATTATCACCTTTTGGGGTCGTGGTTTAGAAAAAATCATCTTCGTCATTGGCCTCCTTTACTGGACATATATGGCAAGGCTGGTTCGATCGCAAGTAATTTCCATCAAGGAACGGCATTACATTTTGCGATCAAAGGCAATTGGTGCTAGCGATTTTCGGATCATTTTTCAGCATATCTTTCCCCAGGTTGTACCCCTCATCATTGCCCAGGGTGTCTTGGATACTTCGACGGCAATTATTGCTGAATCTTCGTTGGCTTTCCTCGGATTGGGTGACCCTACGAAAGTTAGTTGGGGCATGATGCTTAATTTTGCTTTTGCCAGGGCGATCAGCAAAGAGGCATGGTGGTTCTTATTGCCACCCGGTTTTGCCATTGTCTGGGTAAGTTTATCCCTGGTTTTAATTGGAACAGCTCTTGAAGAGGTCTTTAATCCCAGGCTAAAAACTCATCACCTTTTTGATGCTCGGAAAATGTTATCTATGTTAAAGACCACAAAACCCCAATCCAAAGAACTCGAGACATCGGAGCAGACCATATGACAATGTTAGATGTCAGTAATCTCTCCGTTTCCTATTTAACAGAAGAAGGTGTTGCCCTCAATGCAGTGGAAGATGTCAGCTTTCGCCTGGATCCGGGGAAATCTCTCGGTATCGTAGGGGAAAGTGGTTGTGGAAAAACAACCATAATCCTAGCACTCATGCGGTTACTGCCTGAAGTTGGGCGTATTCTTGACGGCCAGGTGTTATTCGAAAATATCGATCTGTTTCGGCTAAATGAAAAAGAAATGTGTAAAGTTCGTTGGAGAGGTATTTCCCTGGTATTTCAAGGTGCAATGAACTCACTCAATCCAGTGAGAACGATTGAAAACCAGATTGTTGAAGCCTTGTTAAAACATAATCAAGCAAAAAACAAACGACAAGGACGTCGAAGGACAGCTGAACTGCTTGAATTGGTAGGGATCGCGCCCGAACGAGGCAGTCAATATCCTCATCAATATAGCGGGGGTATGCGTCAACGAGCGATTATTGCCATGGCATTATCATGCAATCCGAAAATACTAATTGCAGACGAACCAACAACAGCCCTCGATGTCATGATTCAGGCACAAATTACCCAACTACTCAAAAAACTTCAACAAGAACTGAACCTTACACTAATCCTGGTCACCCACGATCTGGGCGTTGTAGCTGAATTATGCAACGATGTCCTGGTGATGTATGGTGGAAAAGTTGCGGAATATGCAACCAGTAATACGATCTATAATGCTGCTAAACACCCTTATACAAGAAGATTGTTAAAAGCGTTTCCAGATATCGATCATCTTGATGCTGACATTGTTTCAATACCGGGTGTTCCTCCCCGTTTGGATGATCTCCCGGTTGGATGTCGTTTCAGCCCTCGCTGTTATTTGTGTAAAGATACCTGTAAGCGTGATCAACCCTCTTTAGTAGAAATTGAAACTCGCCATTATATTGCCTGCCACATGTACAGCCGCAAGTGAGAAGGTGCTCAGAAATGATAGACCCGCCATTACTCCAGGTAGAAAACCTATTTAAGTATTTCCCTGTCTCTCGTTCGATTTCTGGAGGACTCGTCGGGAAAACCCCAAAAGTAGTTCATGCTGTTGATGGTGTCAGTTTTGATTTAATAAAAGGAGAGATCTTAGCCCTGGTTGGTGAATCGGGATCGGGGAAAACCACTGTGGGCATGAATGTTCTTGGATTACAAATTCCTACCAAAGGACAGGTAATATTTGATGGGATTAATGTTGCTTATTGGAGTCAGGGGAGGGTTGGAGAATTAAAAAGCACAAATAGCAGCAGCATAAAAAAACTAAGCCCTCGCCAGCAGGTATTATTGTTGAGGAGACGAGCGCAGATGGTTTTTCAGGACCCTTACGAATCACTTGATCCCAGGCAGAAGATCTTTGATACCGTCGTAGAACCCTTAGATATTCATAAGCTATTTGTCTCGGATGATGATCGATTAGAAAAAGTACGGGACGCCTTGGAAACCTGTGGATTGGCACCTGCAGACCATTTCTGGAATCGTTACCCAGATGGCCTTTCTGGAGGACAACGACAGCGGGTGGTCATCGCGGGTGCTTTAATACTTGAACCCGAGCTCTTGGTTGCTGATGAGCCCGTATCCATGTTAGATGTGTCCATTCGGGCTGAATTGTTGAACCTGCTGCTTGAAATCCGCAATAAGCGCAACATTTCTATTATTTACACCACGCACGACCTGGCAACAGCCGGTTTTCTTACCGATAGAATGGCGGTGATGTACCTTGGCCGAATTGTTGAGTTAGGTTTCACCCGCGAGGTGTTATCAAATCCCAAGCACCCCTATACAAAAGCTCTCGTCTCCGTGCTGCCTGCACCAAATCCACGAAGGCTACGTGAACGGTTGATATTGAGCGGGGAGGTACCAAATCCAATCGACCTTCCAGCAGGCTGTCGTTTTCATCCCCGTTGCCCAATCGCCATTGAAAAATGCAGGGAAATTGACCCTGATTTAATCCAAGTGACTGAAGAACATCAAGCTGCTTGCCTTCTCGTTCAGTCATAATATTTTCATCTCACGAAAGTGATCAAGTAAAGGAGCTCGTTATGACACTCAAAACTCGCGAAGACTATCTGGCTGGACTAAGAAAATTGAAACCGAATATCTATAAATTTGGGGAATTAATCACCGATGTCACCGTGCATCCAGCAACAAAACGTACCGTAGAAAGTCATGCTCGAAATTTTGATGCTTCGCACGATCAAGAATTAGCAACCCTTTATACAACAAATTCAAAATTCACAGGCGAAAAAATCCATCGCTGGAATTCAATGATGCAGAGCTCTGATGACCTTATCGCCAATATGAACATGAAGCGGCAAAACTACCGCCGCACTGGTACATGTAGCGGAGGCGTGTGTGTGGGGTGGAACGCTCAAAATGTGATGTGGGCAGTGACCCAAGACATGGATGCTGAGTATGGCACGAATTACCAGGCACGGCTTAAAGATTGGATTTTAATGGCACAAGCAGAAGGACTGGTTGTTGCAGGTGCTTTAACCGATGCCAAGGGAGATCGCAGTTTAAAACCATCGCAGCAGGAAGACCTGGACCTAAACCTACGCATTAAAGAAGTCAAAGATGATGGGATCATCATCCAAGGGGCGAAGTTAATGATCTGTGGGGTGGCAGCTTCCCAGGAAATCTTCTTAATGCCAGGAGGTGCTTATAAAGAACCAGACCAGGCTTTTGCCCTGGCATGTGTCGTACCTCGCGATATTGAAGGGCTTACGATCGTCGAGGCAACTAGACCCAGTGATCGACGAGACCTCGAAGACACTGCGGATGGTGAGGTCCCAAGTACGGGCATCACCCAAGGTCTGCTCTTATTTGAGGATGTCTTCGTTCCCAATGAGCGTGTTTTCATGTGTGGGGAATTTGCTTACACGGGGAAAGTCATTCAGTTCTTCACAGCAAACTACCGGGCATGTATTGGCGCCTGTGTTGCTGGTCAGGGGGATGTGATGATCGGTGCCTCTGTACTAATGGCTCGGGCAAATGGCTTATCAACAAAAACCTTTATGCAAAAATTTGTGGACATGTCCATGAACAATCAAATCACTTATGGCTTGGGTGTTGGCGCCTGTGCTGTAGGATTCCAACATCCTTCAGGATCCTTCGTTGCCGATCCACTCACAGCACATACGAACAAAGTGATGGTGGCAACACTGCCTTACGAGACCAAGAGACTTACTCAAGAAATTGGTGGTGGGATGGTCGAAACAGGCTGTATGCCCTCCTATCAGGACTTCACGAACCCACAATATGGTGATTTGTTGCATAAATACTATAAAGCAGGATCCGTCAGTGCTGAAACCAGATACAAATCAGCTCGACTTGCTGAATGGCTTTCGATTGGTGGAGGTGTTCCTGGATGTATGCATGGCGGCGGTTCCCCGGATGGGGCAAAGTTGATGGTACGTTTCACCACCCCATTTGAGGAATATGCCGAGTATGCCAAAGCCCTTATGGGCATCGAAGAATCAGTTCCAGAACCGAGACGCTAATTTTTTTCGATTAGGAGAAGGTATGTTTTACGGTGATTGGCTCTATCGAAGGGAGCAACTATCCCCAAACAAGGTTGCCCTGATTGATGCCGAGCATGACAATTTAAAAATTACCTACCTGCAGTGGAACGCTCGAGTCAACCGCATGGCTCATTTCTTCCAGGAAAAACTGGGCGTTAAGAAGGGTGACCGACTCTCAATCTATTCAGTAAACCGGATGGCTTACTTAGATGCCATTTTTGCCTGCAACAAGCTTGGTGCGATTTTACAGGTCATCAATTGGAGGCTGACAACCAACGAACTGGCAGATATTATCAACGAGGTTGAACCAAAGGTGTTGATCTTCAGCCAGGAATGGTCGGTGCAGGTTGACGAACTACGACCGAAGCTTGGACCGGGCATCCGCTATGTATGCCTTGATGAAGCAACCTTTGCTGGCGATCTCTCCTGGTGGAAAGAAAGTGGATATTGGTCTACGGCCCAGCCTGAGCCAGTTGAACTGGATTGGGAAGATCCCTGGGTAATATGCTACACGGGGGGTACAACAGGATTGCCGAAGGGAGCCATACTCAATTATCGAGCAATGACCTGGAATTCCATAAATACGGTCATGAGTTGGGGTTTACGCTCCGACGATGTGGTTCCGCATTACATGCCCCTTTTCCACACTGGGGGTATAAACGTAATGCTTTTGCCGATTGTCCATATCGGCGGTACGACCATCTTTTGTAAAGGTTTTGATGTCGACCAGTTATTCGATCAAATTGGGAACCTGGGGATAACGTTTTTCTTTGGTGTACCAGCAATGCTGCTGATGATGATCCAACATCCCCTTTGGGAGTCACTAAACTTCTCTAATGTGCGCCTGGCAATGGCTGGTGGTGGCAACTGTCCTAAAATAGTGTATGAGGCTTTTTGGAAGAAAGGGGTAGAATTTAAAGAGGGATACGGCCTGACAGAGGCTGGCCCAAATACTTTCTGGCTACCAAAAGATGAAGTAAAAAATAAGATTGGTTCTGTTGGTCGCCCGTTGTTCCACGTTGATGTGAAAATCGTTAATGTTGCCGGTCAGGAATTAGGCTCCAACCAGGTGGGAGAATTGATGGTACGTGGACCACATGTCTTTGGTGGTTATTGGAATCAACCAGAAGCTACAGATTCCGTGATGGAAAATGGCTGGCTCCATACCGGTGACCTTGCCAAAGTAGATGAGGATGGTTGTTATTACATTGTTGGTCGTTTGAAGGACATGATCAAATCCGGCGGTGAAAATATATACCCAGCAGAAATCGAGGATATTCTTCACAGTCATCCTGGCATTGCAGAAGCCGCCGTGATTCCTCTTCCAGACGAAAAGTGGGGGGAAGTAGGATGTGCCGTTGTTGCCCGAAAACTAAAATCAAAAATCACTGAAGAAACCCTGATTCTGTGGATGAGAGATCAAATGGCCCATTACAAAGTCCCAAAAACGGTGGTTTTCGTTGGTTCATTACCCAAAACCGGCGCCAACAAAGTAGATAAGAAATACCTGGTGGATCAATACGCGAAACCAAGGCAAAAAGGGAAAAAAGATGAGACTCAAGGATAAGGTAGCATTAATCACGGGGGGTGCTGCAGGTATTGGAAAAGCCACTGCAAAGGTTTTTAAAGAACAAGGCGCAGTTGTGTGCCTTTGTGATGTAAATGAAGAAGCTGGCTTGGTTACAGCAAAAGAACTGGGATGCACCTTTTCCAAGGTTGATGTATCCGACCGGCAAGCTGTTCAAACCTGGGTGGTTAAGGTGATAGAGCAATTCGGCAGAATCGATATCCTGGTCAACAACGCTGGCATACTCAGAGATGGTCTCTTCGTAAAAGTTCAGGACGGGGAAATTGTAAAACAGATGACAGAAGAAGCCTTTGATCTGGTCGTTAAAGTAAATCTTAAAGGTGTATTTAACTGCACCCAGGCTGTTGCCCCCTACATGATTCGCCAGGAATCAGGCGCCATTGTTAACGCCTCTTCTGTTGTTGGCATGGATGGAAATTTTGGTCAAACGAATTATGTGGCGACAAAGGCTGGGGTGATCGGGATGACCAAAGTCTGGGCACGCGAACTGGGACGCTACAATATCCGAGTCAATGCCGTGGCTCCAGGATCAATCCAAACCGAGATGTTGTCATCAATGCCAGAAAATATCCTTACAGAATGGAAAAAACACCAACCTTTGAGGCGTTTTGGTCAGCCTGAAGAGGTAGCTAACGCCTACCTTTTCCTGGCTTCAGAAGAAGCCAGTTTTGTTTCAGGTGCTGTGCTTCGGGTGGACGGCGGCATGGTGGTTGGAACCTGATCACAGGTTGTTATCATGGAAAGCAAAGAACAGGTATCTGTTGGTATAGCCAGCTCAGGGATGTATCTACCCGAAATCATTGTAACCGCATCCGAAATTGCCGCAGAAAGTGGAATAGAGGAATGGGTGATTCGCGATAAATTTGGAATTGTTGAAAAGCGCATGGCGGGGCCCGATGATCAACCCAACCACATGGCTCACCTGGCGGCTGAAGATTGTTTAGCAAAATGTGATATCTCGGCTGATGAGATTGACCTTATCCTATGTACCACAGAGGAATGGAAAGAGTACATCAACTGGACCGCAGGAATCGACCTTGCTTACCAGATTGGTGCTTCCAAAGCATGGGCAATGGATATCCATATGCGTTGTTGTACAACCATCAGTGCGATGAAAATCGCCAAAGATATGATTCATTCAGATCCAGAGATAAACACCGTCTTAATTGCCGGTGGTTATCGAGCGGGGGATTTCATTGATCTAAAGAATCTACGCACCACCTTTGCATTCAACATTGGAGCCGGCGCTGGGGCAATTTTATTAAAACGAGATTGGCCTGAAAATCATATCCTCGGCAGCCATCTGATGACCGATGGAAGTTTAAGCCGGCATATCGTTGTACCAGCTAGCGGCACCCTGCAACACCCAACAGATGAAGCTGTGGAACAAGGGCTTTTCCATCTTGATGCGTTCCATGTTGATGAATTGAAAGAACATCTCAACAAAGTGTCCATGGAAAACTGGATGTTTTGTATCGACGAAGCATTGCGTAAAAGTGGGTACAAAAAGGACGACCTGGATTTTCTCAACATGATCCTGGTCAAACCATCCTCATACAGAGACATGCTAAGACGGCTGGGGCTGACAGAAGCGCAAGGGGTCTACAATGACATCTATGGCCATACCGGTGAACAAGACAGCATCATCAACATCATCGAAGGTCAAAAGCAAGGCAAACTCAAAGCCGGAGACCTGATGATTATTGTTGCAGCTGGTGTGGGTTATGTTTGGGGTGCTGCATGTGTAAAATGGGGTCCAAACCAACCTGGAGGAAATAGGTCGATATGAGTATTCCAACCCTTGCTGGTATTGAGGTAAAAACCCTTTCCACAAATAGAATCACGACTCGAGTCTTGTTTAGGGGGAATCAAAAAGGAGATCCTGTTCTATTCCTGCATGGCAACTGGTCCTGTGCCACCTGGTGGGAAGAAACGATGCTGAAACTTCCAGGAGGATTCTGGGGAATCAGCCCCGACCTGCGCGGCTATGGGGAAGCAGATAGAAATAAAAAAGTGGATGCCAGACGGGGGGCAAAGGACTGGGTAGATGACCTCGTCGCATTGTTGGATTGCCTTGAAATTAATGAGGTGCATATCGTTGGATGTTCTCTTGGGGGATACATTATCTGGAAATTTATGATCGACCATCCGGGACGGATTTTATCGGTTACCCTGGTAAACCCTGGATCTCCCTATGGTTTCGGCGGGACAAAAGATGTTTCTGGAACGCCCTGTTTTTCAGACCATGCCGGAACGGGAGGTGGAATTCGGAACGAGGAATTAATTCAAAGGGCAATGGGTAACGATCGAAGTATGGAGAGTCAATATTCTCCACGACGAAGCCTACACTCTCTTTTTATACCTCCTTTCATCCCAAAAAGAGAAGATGTCCTTCTGACTTCCGTCCTGTCCACCCATCTAGGCGAACAAGACATCCCTGGAGATTTCATACCCTCCCCAAACTGGCCATTTGTTGCCCCAGGAATTTGGGGCCCTCATAATGCAACTTCACCAAAATATGCTGATGATATCCAGAAAATTTTCGATGGCAGGATATGTGTTCCAATTTTATGGATACGAGGCAGCCACGACAAGGTCGTGTCAGATCAATCCACCTCAGATGTAGGTTATCTGGGGTCACTTGGTATGATTCCAGGTTGGCCTGGAGAGGAAATATATCCACCACAGCCGATGATCAGTCAAACAAAGGCAGCCCTGGAGAAGTATAAGGTCGTAGGCGGTTCCTATGAAGAAGTAATCATCCAAGGTTCAGCTCACATCCCCTTTATTGAGAAACCAGATGACTTTAACCGTGTTTTCCACGAATTTTTAATGGATGTGCTTAGGTAACACGAATTATGGAAGCCTCTAGACAAGAATTAATGATCGCGAACCCAAATTTACTAAACTTCCGTTTATCTGAAGAGGATCGTGAAATTTTACTAGGTAGTCAGGGCCCTGTCGTGCAGAAAGTGATGGAAACCGTTGTGGCCTTCGGCGAAGCCTTAGGGGCGGAATGTCTGATCGACATTGAAGGTCCCGGACATCTTGTTATTCCTTGGAGTAATCCGGGAATTTCACCGCCTCTGGAGATGCTGGAAGAATTGGTCGCCGCGGGTTTGAAAACCCGGTTCCCATTTACTCTCGATCCGCGTCCTCCCTTAGATTTCGAGAACCTGTACCTTACACCTGAGGTTGAAGAGGCAGCCCTGGAAATGTTTGCCAACCAGGAACGGTATGATAAATTGATAATTTTACTTGGGCTGCGAGATCAGGAAGCCTATACATGCACCCCCTACCAGCGGGAAGTTGGAAATATCCCAGAAAAAGGTGCGATCTTAGCCTGGTCAGAATCTGCCTGTGCAATCCATGCAAATTCTGTTTACGGCGCCAGGACGAACCGCAATGGTGCAATCATGGACTTGCTACTCAATATTATTGGTAAAGCACCTTTGGCTGGCCTATTGACGGATGATGGGAGACGGGCAAACTGGCTTGTTGAGGTGAAATGTATTGAACCACCCAATCCGCAGCTGCTGGGTACTGTAATTGGGTTAAATTTGGTGTCTGGCGTCCCTTATATCACCGGCTTAGACAGTTTCCTAGACCCAGAATTGGATGCTGCCACGACGGACTATCTTCACGAGATGGGTACCATGCTGGCAACATACAGTGCGGTAAGCCTGTACCACATAGAGAATATAACACCCGAAGCAGTGGAATTGGGCCGAGGATTGCTATCCCCAGGTCATAAAACGATCGTTATAGATCAGAACGACCTTGACCGCCTACTGAACAACTTTCCTGTTCTTTGGAATGATCCGGGGTCAATACCCCAAAAAGCATTTGTTGGCTGCCCACATCTCAGCATTAGGCAGATCTATTGGTGGGCTGAAAAAATCAAAAAAGAGCTTGCCGACCAAGGAAAGGATCACCTGGGAGTGGAGACCATCCTATTCGCGGCGCCACAGGTTTTGAAGAAATTTCGGGAAGATGAGCCCACTTACCAGAGAATGATTACTGCTGGGGTTCGATTCAGCGCTGCCTGTTGTGAATGTATTTTTGAAACCGGACGATGCAACGGGGAACCCTTTCTCACTAATTCAAACAAGCTGCGTGCTTATACTTCCGCCAGATATTTTCCTGATGAAGTTTTGATCAAGGAGCTGATTAAAGGGGGTATCGATGGGTAAAGATGGAAAGGTGATTATTTTTCAAGGAAGAGCCATTCTTTCGGGAAACCTGGAAGGGGAGGCTTTGGTGACTCGGTCTGGATTCAATACTTACGCCTGTTTCTATAACAGCTTGAATGACGCAGCTACCTCTGCAGAGTGTGCTGATTCAGGAAACAAGGATTTATTTGGAAAACGTCTGGATGGAAAAATCATTTGTCTTCCCAATTCGACCGGGTCCACATCAGCAGGTGCTGTGTGGCTGCGGCTGGCAAATTTAGGAGTTACCCCAAAAGCGATGCTATTCACTCAATCAATTGACCCACTTTCCGCCGGTGGTCTTATCATTGCTGATTTATGGGCGAACGTACGAATCATTACCTTAGACCAGCTTGGGGATGAATTTCTCCAGATTGTAAAAAGCGGTGACAAATTATCTATAGAAGAAAACGGCAAGGTAATACTCCATCGCTATTCCAGGAATTGACGATGACATCTATAGAGACAAATAATATTCGGGAAAAAATCTTGTTCCAAGTAAAAAAATTTGGGGCTACCACGGCTGGCTTTGCGCGGGTCGATGACTTGAGAAAATCCCCATCTTATGAGAAGTATCAAAAAGATCCCTATTATGAATTTTTCCATGGTTTACCGGATTGGCCCAAAGAGGCAAAATCAATCCTGGTCTTTTCGTTGCGACATAAAAAATCGGAACCGCTATTGGATTGGTGGGATCCAAAACCCGGTGGGACACCTGGCAACCGTTTGTTGATGAAGATTCAGACAAAAATGAAGGTTTGGTTACAAGAGAGCCTGGGTATCCATGCCATATCACTGCCCTATAAAATTGAGAACGGTGGAATATTCCTGAAAGACGCCGCGGCATTGGCTGGAATCGGGATCATTGGTAAGAATAATCTACTGCTGACTCCGGAACACGGGGCAAGCGTACGGCTTAGAGCCATGTTCCTTGATGTAGCATTGCAACCAACCGGACCTATCGATTTCGATCCATGCACAGACTGTGAAAAGCCCTGCTTCCGAGCCTGCCCTCAAAAGGCGTTCAGGAATGGTTTTTACGAACGAAAATTGTGTCAGGTCCAGATGCGAATAGATGAAAATAATGTCAAACCTTTACCGGATGAGCCAGATACCGATCATGTACGTTACTGTCGGGCATGCGAACTATCCTGCCCATTAGCCAATTAACAAAAGGAGATCTAGACATATGATCAACGCCAAACCGGAAGAATTAGGCTTTTCATCTGAGAGATTGCTTCGTATTAATGATTTAATGGAAAGGTATGTTGAGGAAGGAAAAGTGGCTGGTTTTGTCACCCTGGTCGCACGGAGAGGCAAAATTGCCTACTTTGATAAATTCGGATATCAAGATCTTGCCAGTAAAACACCGATACAACTGGACACGATCTTCCGGATTTATTCGATGACCAAGCCAATCACCAGCGTTGCCTTTATGATGCTTTTTGAATGTGGTCTGGTACGCCTGGAAGACCCGGTAAGCAAATATATCCCACAATTCAAAGAAGCGAAAGTTTACGGTGAGGGTGGGAAGCTTATGGATCTAAACCGCGAAATAACTGTCCATGACCTGCTGGATCACACCGCCGGATTCAGCTATGGCGGAGTTGAAGAAACAAAGATCCCGGTCGATGAACTATATGATAAAGCGAACCTTTTCCAACCAGATATCGACCTTGAGGAGATGGTCAACAGGATTGCTTCTCTGCCACTTGCCTATCAACCCGGAACAGTTTGGCATTACAGCGTTGCCACCGATGTCGTCGGTCGATTGATTGAAATCATTGCGAATATTCCTTTATCGGAATACATGAATGAAAGCATCTTTATACCGTTGGGAATGGAAGATACTGGATTCAGTGTACCACCAGAGAAAAGGAACCGCTTTTCGACCCTTTTTGGAAAAACCCAAGATGGCGACCTGTCGGTCATCGACGACATCATCGGTGGTGATTACATCAAGGTAAATTTGTGCCTCGGTGGGTCAGGCCTGGTCTCAACAACTTCAGATTATTATCGCTTCGCTCAGATGGTCCTGAATGGAGGTGAATTGGAAGGGGTGCGACTGCTTGGTGCCAAAACGATGGAATACATGACCTCGAACCACCTCACACCCTCACTGCTGCCCATATCCATGGGAGAACCCTGGCCAGGATTTGGATTTGGTTTAGGATTCAGTGTAATGCTGGATCCCCCGCTCGCTGGAATGATGGGGTCGGCAGGACTTCATGGTTGGGGAGGTTGGGCCAATACCCATTTCTGGGTCGATGCAAGAGAAAAGTTGATTGGCATTCTCATGCTCCAATACATTCCCAGTGGTACGCATCCAGTTACCAATGATTTCCGTACAGCTGTTTATCAAGCGATCACAGAGCTTGAAGAACAATGAACCGCTTCCATGCTGGGATTTTTCTATATAAATCTCAATAGAATATAAATGTTTCAGGCACTCATTAAACAAGAATTAACGAATTATTGTCCAGAAAAAACAAATAACTAAAACTTATACGAGGAGGCATTCAATGATCGATTTTACATTCACCGAAGAACAAGACCTGTTTCGTAAGGCAGCGAATGAATTTGCAGAAACCCAAATCGCACCCCATGTCCCTGCCATGGAGAAAACCGGACAGAACTGGGAACCAGTGATCAAAGCACTTGGCGAGTGGGAGATGATGGCAATTACCATTCCAGAAGCATATGGTGGATTGGGACTGGGATACGTGGAGCGTTTGATCGCCCTGGAGGAGATCGCTCGAGTTTCTGTGGCAACAGCAATGATGATGCAGGTGGGCGGACTAGGGATTGCCCCCATCATCTTGTTCGGCTCAGAAGAACAAAAGTGTAAGTACTTACCTGGGTTGGCAACCGGAAAGCATTTCGCCACTGTAGCCGTGACCGAGCCAGGCGGTGGTTCCGATCCCAAAGGATGCCGAACCGTTTATGAGAAACGGGATGGAAACTACATCCTGACAGGTCGAAAATGCTTTATTACCAATTCCCATATCGCTGACGTGCTGGTAGTGATGGCAGTAGACATCAATGACCCCGATACCTCTTCCACGTTCATCATCGAGAAAGGGATGGAAGGGTTTAAGCCTACCCACATCGAACACAAAGTGGGAATGCGCGGCTGCAACACCGGTGAAATTGAACTGCAGGAGTGCGTGGTTCCGGCGGAGAACCTGCTGGGACAGGAGGGTAAGGGGATGCGCATCGCCATGACGGTGATCAGCGACGTCGGGCGCGGGGGAATGGTTGGTTGCTCCCTGGGATTACACCAGGCCTGCCTGGATGCAGCGGTGAAGTATTCCAAGGAGCGCATCCTGTATGGGAAGCCGATCAGCAATCTGCAGGCAATCCAATTCAAGATCGCCGATATCAAGATCGAACTGGAAGCAGGTCGTCTGCTTGGGTATCAAGCCGCATCGATCCAGGATGCGGGAGGGCGTTCGGGGAATGAATTTGCCGTGGCAAAATACTTCACCGCTGAAGCTGCTCAGAGAGCGGCAAAGAACGCGGCCGATATCCATGGCGGTTACGGCTGCATGGAGGAGTTTGTGGTCACCCGCTACCTGCGCGACTCGTTCGTGCTTGGACCATCCGCTGGCACTTCCGACATCATGAAGGTTATTATCGCCCGTTGGGTTCTGTCCTGACAAATCAGACCATGGAAGTGTGTGGAAAAAAGATCCTCGCTTCCCTGAAAACCCACAGAACACAGGAATTTAAATGTTATCGATCGTTGTATGTGTAAAAGCTGTTCCAGACCCAAAACAGGCGGATAAAATTAGAATTGATCCTGTAACAAAAACCCTTCCGAGGCATGATATCCCCCTGGATATCAACCCGTTGGATCGCAATGCTTTAGAAGCTGCTTTACAGTATAAGGAAAAGAACGAGGCACATATCACCATCATCAGCATGGGCCCGCCACCCGCTGGGAATATCATCAAGGAGTGTCTGGCATTAGGTGCAGATGTTGGTATCCTGCTATCAGATCCCGCCTTTGCTGGGGCAGACGCCTATGCCACTGCCTACACCCTTGCCAAAGCTATTGAGAAATTAGAAAAGGTGGATTGCATTATTTGCGGGAGGGCAAGCAATGATGGCGCAACTGAATGGGTAGGTCCTGAACTGGCAACCTTCCTGGATATGCCGGTTGTAACCATGGTGCGAGAGTTCGTCGAAACCGGGGAGCGAGCCTGGACCGTCAAAGCCAATGTGGAGAACGGTTACCGATTGATCCGGGCCGAAATCCCGGCAGTTTTCACGGTTACCCAGGAGATTAATATCCCACGGAAACTGAGTTTCTCGGGGATCATCAAAGCCAGGAAAAAGGAGATCACTATCTGGGGTCTGGAGGACCTGGGAATACCGGCTCAATCCGTGGGTCTGGCAGGTTCCCCAACTATTGTGTCTGTAATCGAATTTGTTGAAAGCAAGCGCGTATGCCAGATGATCGAAGGCACGTTGGAGGAAAAAGCAGATACATTCCTTCACGTATTGATCGGAGCAGGCTTATTATGAAGAATTCTTCCAACAGCCCGATATGGGTCATTGCTGAACAGGCGAGGGGAAAACTCACTACAGTCTGCCTGGAACTTATTGGAAAGGCGCGGCATTTAGCCAATGCGTCAGGCTGTCCCGTTGAAGCTATCCTGCTTGGAAAGAACCTTTTTGAGCAGAGTGAAACGCTATTTTCAGCCGGGGCAGACCTGGTCTACCTGGGTGATTCCCAGGAATTTGAGCATTACCAATCAGAGATTTATACAGAGACAATTGTAGCATTATCGAAAGAGATTCAACCTCAAATCATCCTGCTGGGATCAACATATATAGGGCGCGAATTGGCTCCGCTGGTTGCTGCAAGGCTAGGCACAGGCCTGACTGCCCACTGCATGGACCTGGTCCTCAATGAAGATGGAATCCTGGAACAGCACATCCCTGCTTATGGTGGCATTATGTCGATTATCTGCCCGGAAAAGAGGCCACAGATTGCGACGATTGCTCAGGGTGTTTTCCCCATGCCTGCAATCGATGAGGGTCGCTCGGGAAAAATTGCTGCTATTGAGGCACCCCCTGGGATAAAGGTCCGGGTAAAAACACTGGAGATGGTTATCGAAGTACCTGAAGGCGTGCCCCTCGAAGCTGCATCCGTTGTGGTTGCCGGTGGTGCCGGGGCGGGATGTATGGAGGGTTGGCAAGAAATTGAAGCCCTAGCTGACATCCTCAATGCAGCCCTAGGCTCTACTCGTCCCGCAGTTGACGGGGGTTGGACGGAACTGGGTACCATGATTGGTCAAAGCGGCAAGATGATCCACCCGGAATTCTACATCGGGGTGGGGATTTCCGGGGAATTACAGCATATGGTGGGGATTATGGGGGCGAAGGTAATGTCGGCGATTAACAACGACCCGATGGCTCCCGTTTTTAAACAGGTCGATTACGGGATCGTAGAGGATTGCCGACAGTTCGTTCCTGTCTTGGTGAAGAAAATTAAAGAATATCGGTCAAGTAAAACTTGATCGCATCACAATTGCTGTATTCGACGATCTCTCCATTGTTAGTGCTCAGGGTGATACGCTTAGTCGCCTGCTGACCCAAGAATATATCCTTTACAGATAAACTTCAGTACGGTCTGAGATATTTTTCCAGCTTGAGTATAGGACTCATAAATACGATAGCCCAAAACCGAAGGGGTATAGCGGGTCTTCTGAATCGTAGGGTAGGTCAGTCTTTTGATTAAGGACTGCTTCCATGGAAGAGGGCAATTCAAAAGGCAGCTTGCCTTCTGGCCTGGCTTTACCGAAGATCACATCGAGCACGGCTTTGTCATTTGCACCAAAATCAGCCAGTAAAGCTTTAGCTGAGGCACTGATCTCGGGGATCACCGCAGGACGATCGAGATAAATGACCACAATCGTAGGAACGCTTTCCAATAATGCTAGAATTTCTGCTTTTGCTTTCCCTTTGAAGTCCAGATCGCCGTGGTGGAAGCCGCTAGCGAATATGTTATCTGTCTCAATAGGAATCCAGGGTGTATCTAAGCGCAAGATGGCAAAATTGGCTTCTTCAGTTGTACTCACTATTTTTCCATATAATGATGCCGTGGTCGAATCCAGGTTCTTGATGAAGATTTTCGGCTGTCCCTTCAACGGCAGAACCTGGTCCTGATTTTTAAGCAGGGTCATTGCTCGACGCTGAGAGTCCTCGCCGGCAGCAATTGCTTCAGGGTCACTAAAAACCCGCTCCACCCCCGTAAGGTCCACAAAGGGTTCGTCGAACAGACCCAACTGTAATTTCTGCCGCAACAGCCTTCTGACAGATTCGTCAATGCGTGCTTCTAACAACCTTCCTGTTTCCACCAGCTCGACCACCAGTTCGGGTCGGCTCTCCCCGCCAAATTGATCCACACCGGCATCCAGGGCTTTGAGGACACGCTCAACCTCACCGAGATGCTCCACTCCCCACGCCCGGGCAGGCCAAACCGTCTCGCCTATATGCATGTCCGTGATCAAACCCCAATCGGTGCAGATCACACCATCATACTGGTACTTTTCTCGCAGCAAACCGGTGATGATATCTTTGTTGAACCCCATGGCAACATTCTCTTTGGTTTGGTCCATCGGCACTCCGTAATAGGGCATGATAGCAGCGGTATTTGCCTCGAGAGCAGCCTCAAAAGGGATGAGGTGGTAGTCGAAATTGTCGCCTGGATAAATTTGTCCTTTTTGGAATTTAAAATGGGGATCCAGCCCTTCTTTCTGCGGCCCGCCTCCAGGAAAGTGCTTGGTCATGCAGGCAACGCTGTTGGAGTCAAGCTGCCCTCCTTGGAAACCTTCAATATAGGCCTTCGCCAGAACGGAAGTCAACCCGGCATCTTCCCCAAAGGTACCGCTGATGCGCGGCCAGCGCGGTTCGGTCGCCAGATCGACCTGAGGGTGGAGGGCAATTCGCATCCCTACCGCCATGTACTCTCTACGGGCAAAATCAGCAAAGGCGCGGACCAGTTCGGGATCGCCAATGGCGGCAAAGCCCGGTGTTTCGCACCACTGCGAAAAATCAGTCGCTGCCATGGAAAAGATCGTCTTGCTGAAGTGGTTACGCGGGTCAGAGGCAACAGAAACCGGGATACCTAGGCGGGTGCTTTCGGCAAATTTCTGCAGGTTGTTGTACCATTCTGCCACAACCTGTGCTGCGGGGATCTGCCACAAGTTGAAGTGATTCATTTTCTTTTCGACCATCTGAGGCAGGGCGGCTTGTGCAAACCCCTCAGCATCCAGCTTTTCTTCAATGGACCCATCCGCGTTGATCACTGCACCATTGATAAACATGGTCCCTGCTTTTTCCTCAAGCGTCATCTGGCTCAGAAGGTCCTCGACCCGATCCTCGACTGGCTTACGGGGATCTTCGTAGACATCCAGGATGCCGTTCTTGTTGAGGTCACGGAAAGAAAAACCTTCCATCTCCACCACCAGGCCAGACAGTTGTTTCACTAACTCACTTACACTCTTTGTTTTTTTCATTAAGATTCTCCAAGTTAACAATAATAGCAGTCATAATTCCGCATTGACTGCTGGAATATTAAGACGCTATACGTCTTCATCTTTATACTACTATTTTATTTCTGTAAAATTAAAAAAAAGAGCCTTAACACCATTTACAGAGGTAAAATAAACAAATAAAAACATCCCTCCGCAGATTCTTTTTCAATCGAATTGTGGTGATCATATATTCAATCCGTATCCTTTAGGAGTGATCTATGACTGGCTTTCGTCAAGGTGACAATAAACTGATTTACCAGTTGAACCAGGAGGTCATCCAGATCGATCCCTGGGGGTTGGACAGCTTAAAAGTGGGTACCACCCACAATCCATCCATCTGCGAAGATCTGCCCGTTATCTTGCAGCCACCAACAGAGACAGGCACTGTGATCGGAATCACAGAAAGGAGCGGTGCAATCCGGAATGGCGCCTTGCGTGCGGAGATTCACCTTGAAGGTGACATTGATGGTCAACGGGCTGAAATCCATTTCATCAACACCCAGACCAACCAGGAAATTCTAGCTGAACCCTCATCCCACTTCCCTAGACATCCTGCACGTTACTACCGTTCCTTAGGCGGAGAATACTACAAGATTGAGCAACGGTTCCAAGCTTATGAGGGCGAGAAGCTTTACGGGTTGGGACAGCATCAGCACAGCTGGCTGGATCAGAAAGGAGGTCCTTTTGAAATTCATCACCTATCAAACCAACCAGGGCTTGAAACTGGGTATCTTTGAGAATGGGCATGTCAGCGAGGTGTCCCTCTCCGTCAAGGATTTCTATAAGGGCGGTCTGGATTCCCTGGCAGCCTTTCGAAACTGGCGAGGGCAAGTCGCAACATCGTGGACCTTGCAGGAAGTAAGGTTGACATCCGTAGTACCTGACCCGGGAAAAATCCTTTGCGTCGGCCTGAATTACCGCAAGCATGCCAGGGAAAGCGGGATGGCTGAACCAGCCTATCCGGTGCTGTTCAGCAAGTTTAATAATGCACTGACCGCTGCGGGTGCACCCATCCCAATTTCAGCAGAGTGGAAAGAAATCGATTATGAGGCTGAGCTGGCAGTGGTTATTGGTCGGAAGGCAGCAAATATCTCGGTTGCCGAGGCGCTGGACTATGTACTTGGTTATTGCTGTGCCAACGACCTCAGTGAACGAGAGCGCCAGTTCCGAAGCGGGCAGTGGCTATTGGGGAAAACCCTGGATGGTTTTTGCCCGTTAGGACCGTATCTTGTCACTGCCAATGAAATCCCCGATCCCCAGAGTTTGTGGATTCGAGGCTGGTACAACGATGAGCTACGGCAGGACAGTTCTACTGCTGACATGATCTTCTCCGTCGCGGAAATCATCGCCTATGCCAGCGAGAATATGACCCTGTACCCTGGGGATGTCATTCTCACCGGCACACCTGAGGGTGTCATCTTTGGCACCGAAGAGAAATTGTATATGAAGCCGGGAGATACCTTTGTTGTTGAAATCGAGAATCTGGGCAGGCTCGAAAACAAACTGGTCGAGGCATAGCGATGACTTATCTTGTTACAGGCGGCATAGGCAGCATAGGCGGCATAGGCGGCATCGACGCATGGGTGATTCGGCATCTGCAAGCAAGCGGAGAACGGGTCTTAAACTTCGATATCAGCGATGATCGTCACCCGTTGTATTTTACAGAAAGACTCAAGAAAGGGAAAAAATATGGCAGATAAATTGGAAATAAAAACCAATCCCCCACAGAATCGGCTAATCGGTGACCTGCCTAAGATAGGTATCCGTCCTACGATCGATGGTCGTCTTCAAGGGGTACGTGAATCGCTCGAAGAACAGACCATGACGATGGCAAAGAATGTGGCAGCTTTCCTGACCGCCAACGTCCGCCATGCTAACGGCCTGCCAGTTGAATGTGTCATTGCCGACACGACCATTGGTGGGGTGGCAGAGGCAGCCCAATGCGCAAAAAAATTCGCAAGTCATGGGGTTGGTGTTTCGCTGACAGTAACTCCTGCCTGGTGTTATGGATCAGAGACTATGGATATGGACCCGCTTATACCGAAAGCAATTTGGGGTTTCAACGGTGCCGAACGGCCTGGCGCGGTCTACCTGGCTGCCGTTTTGGCTGCACACAACCAGAAAGGATTACCCGCTTTTGGTATTTATGGACGAGATGTCCAAGATATTAATGACCGGACTATCCCTGAAGATGTGCAGGAGAAACTGTTGCGCTTTATCCGAACTGGTTTAGTCGTTTCCTCTCTGCGTGGCAAGAGCTACCTCTCCATTGGCGGAGTCTCCATGGGCATCGCCGGGTCAATCGTTAATCAAAGCCTTTTTGAATCCTATCTTGGGATGCGGGTTGAATCGGTAGATATGGTTGAGTACGCACGTCGCATCGAACAGCAAATTTATGATCCTGTTGAATATAAACGGGCGATGAAATGGGTGAAAACGAATTGCAAAGAAGGCCGGGACGTTAATCCTCCAGGTAAACAGCGCAGCCGTGAGCAGAAAGATCAAGATTGGGCAACTTCAGTCAAGATGGCCTTGATCACTCGCGACCTGATGGTTGGTAACCCGCGCCTGGTTGAACTGGGCTTTGGAGAGGAAGCCCTTGGTCACAACGCCATTGCTGCCGGCTTCCAGGGGCAGCGCCAGTGGACTGATTTCATGCCTAATGGGGATTTCATGGAAGCCATCCTGAACTCCTCCTTTGACTGGAATGGCACTCGCCAGCCCTACATCGTCGCGACTGAGAACGATGCTCTGAACGGAATCTGCATGCTGTTTGGTCACCTGCTCAGTGGAAGAGCGCAAATCTTTTCTGATGTACGCACCTATTGGAGTCCACTTGCCATCGAACGTGTAGCCGGCTACCGCCCCACCGGAACAGCGGAACAAGGGATTCTGCACCTGATTAATTCAGGCCCTTCTGCACTGGACGGAACGGGTCAACAAGAGATTGATGGTCAACCTGTCATTAAACCCTGGTGGCAAGTGACTCCCAGTGATATCGCCAGGTGCTTAAAAGCTACGGAATGGTGCCCTTCGATCACTGAGTATTTCCGTGGTGGCGGTTGGTCGACTGATTTCCTAACCTGCGGTGGTATGCCGGTGACCATGAGCCGGCTCAACCTGGTCCAAGGTCTAGGTCCTGTATTACAGTTGGTAGAAGGCTCCATCGCCGATTTACCACCTGAAGTGCATGACACTCTCGACCTGCGAACCAATCCCACCTGGCCAACCACCTGGTTTGTACCGCGCACAACCGGTTTTGGGATCTTTTCCGATCCCTACACCGTGATGAACGCCTGGGGTGCCAACCATGGTGCCCTCAGTTATGGTCATATTGGAGCGGACCTGATCACTCTGGCCTCCATGCTTCGAATCCCCGTCTACATGCACAATATCCCAGAGAATGAAGTTTTCCGCCCCAGTGCCTGGAACGCCTTTGGGACTGCTGACATTGAAGGTGCTGATTTCCGCGCTTGTAAAAATTTTGGACCTCTATATCGATAGGAACATCGAGAGGCACCTAACCAATAAAATATCCCCCCTTTTACCACCACCTGAGATCAGCAAAATTTTTTCAGTCACCTCTCAGTATTGTCCTATATCTTGTTGCCACGAAATGTATCGCATCAAAAATCTCCTGAAAACACCAGGAGATTTTTAATTCCAGCAACCGATCGATATTTAAGCCCCTGTTGGCACCCAGATATTCTTCACCTGTGTTGCCTGATGAAGGAATTCATGACCGGCTCCCACCTTGGGATCGAACCAATCCCACTCGATGCCATAACTAACCCAGGTGCGTTTCATGTTTGCAGCTGACTCAAACTCAACATGGTAGCTGCCCTCAGCAGAGCCAAAATACCAGACGCCATCCACATCTTCATGTTGTATTAAAGTGTATACCAGGTGATCGCGGTCCCCGGTGACGATATTCACAACGCCGCCAGGGACATCCGAAGTGTCCAGAACCTGATAGAAGTCAGTGGCACTGAGGGGGTGAGCCTGGCTGGGGATCATTACCACCGTGTTGCCGCGGGAAATAGCTGGTGCCATCAAAGCGACAAAGCCTAACAGTGGGTTTCGGTCAGGACAGGCAATTCCTAACACACCTACTGGCTCATTGACTGCGACCGTGACCCCACGCAGGGTGGTTTCCTGCACAGTCCCACCAAACTTATCCGACCAAGCTGCATAGGTGAACAACCGCGATATGGATGCCTCGACCTCACGCCTGGCGTCCTTCAATGTATTCCCTGTCATAGCCTCGATTCGCGTGGCAAATTCATCTGCTCGAGCACTCAGATTCTCAGCGATGAAGAATAAAATTTGAGATCGGTTGTACCCATGACGCATAGCCCAGCCCGGTTTGGCCAGATGCGCCGCATGTGCGGCTTCCACCGCATTGCGGATGTCCTTACGATTGCCATCGCCTACCTGACCAAGCCAGTCCCCCTTTGGGCCCAGTACTGCGCGAGTGTAGTTGCCATCCGGTCTTACCTGCTTGCCGCCAATGTACATCTTTGGAGTACGATCAACTTTAATCAGGTCCTTCTCTCTTGAGGTATCCGAGGGGAGTGTTGGGGGTGTAGGCACATGCTTGCCCCAGGTCGCCGCTTCTTCTTTTTCCATATCAATCTCGAATTTTGGTCGAGGCCGATCCTGCCAGGCTGGACGGAGATATTCGAACAGCCCTTCCTGCCCCCCCTCTCGCCCAAACCCACTCTCGCGATAACCACCAAAGCCGGAAGCAGCATCAAAAAGGTTAGTGCTGTTGATCCACACGGTTCCTGCTTTGACCTTGCTGGCGACATCTAAAGCCAGGTTGATATTCTCGCTCCAAATGGTGGCTGCCAAGCCGTAGCGAGTGTTGTTGGCAAGCTCGATCGCTTCAGACGGAGTGCGGAAAGTAAGCGTAACCAGCACTGGGCCGAAGATCTCTTCCTGCATTGTTTCCGCGGCTGGCGACAGGTCAGCGATCAGGGTGGGCTTATAGAAATGTCCTACTTCAGGCAAGTCGATCTTGGGTTGGAAGATTGTCCCCCCTTCACTCATTCCCGTTGTAACCCATCGGTCGATTGTCTCCCACTGCGATTTATCTACAATTGCGCCCATATCAATGCATTTATCCAGGGGATCTCCTACGCGTAAATGAGACATACGGATCTTGAGCTTTTCGATAAAGATCGCTGCTACATTCTCCTGAACCAACAGCCGCGACCCTGCACAGCAGACCTGACCCTGATTGAACCAGATTGCATCGACCATCCCTTCCACAGCACTGTCCAGGTCGGCGTCCTCAAAAACGAGGAAAGGCGACTTCCCCCCCAGTTCTAGTGAGAGTTTCTTCCCGGTACCTGCTGTTTGGCGCCTGAGGATACGACCGACTTCTGTTGAACCGGTGAAGGCGATCTTATCGACATCTGGATGTTCTACGATCATCGTTCCAGCCTTGCTGTTACCAGTCAGGATGTTTACGACACCTGGAGGCAATCCCGCCTCGGCAATCACCTCGGCAAACATGAGCGCCGAAAGGCGGGTGTAAGAGGCTGGTTTAAGTACTACGGTGTTTCCCATGGCAATCGCTGGGGCGATTTTCCAGGCCAACATAAGCAAAGGAAAATTCCAAGGGATGATCTGACCAACCACGCCAACGGGCTGATAGTCCTGCAACTTACTTTCCATCAATTGAGCCCAACCAGCATGGTAATAAAAATGCCTCGCAAGCAAAGGGACATCAATATCGCGAGATTCGCGAATCGGTTTACCATTATCCATAGATTCCAGGACAGCCAAGGCGCGCTGGTGCTTTTGTATATTACGAGCAACCGCGTAGAGATAACGAGCCCTTTCCATGCCAGATGTCTTATTCCATAAAAGGAAAGCTTTGCGAGCTGCAGCAACAGCAGCATTCACATCTTCCTGATTAGCCTGAGCTGTTTCAGCAAGTGTTTCCAAGGTTGCCGGATTATAGCTGGGACAATATTCCCCTTTTTCAGGCATAACCCAGTTGTTGTTGATGAAAAAACCAAATTTGCGATTATGTGCCTCTAACCAGGCATTCACAGCCGCTGGCGATTCCGGTGCAGGTCCGTAGTCCATTGTTTTAAAAACCTCGACTAAACTCATAATTCACTCCCATTTTGATGCTACCTCAGCCCATCGGCATGTGGTGTCTGGCGGCATAATGGCCAGTAGTGTAATGGTAAAGTTGTCGTTCCAGGTCGGTGAGCAGGCTGCTAGCGCCAAAACGAAACAAATCCGGCATCATCCACTCTACCCCCAATTCATCCTTCATCAAGGTCTGCCAGGTTAATGCCTGCTTGGCTTTGCTGATTCCACCTGCTGGTTTAAAACCTACTTTGAAACCCGTAATTTCCTGGTATTCTCGAATAGCACGAGCCATGACCAACCCAAATTCAAGGGTGGCATTGACACTTTCTTTTCCGGTGGAAGTTTTGATAAAGTCTGTCCCAGCCATCATCGCAACAAGACTGGCCTGATACACCTGTTTCAGTGTTCCCAAGTCTCCTGTAGCCAGGATGGTTTTCATATGGGTCACATCACCGCAAGCATCTCTAAAACCGCGGATTTCATCGTAGAGGTGTTGCCATGCCCCGGTCAGCACATGGGTGCGTGTGATGACAATATCAATTTCTTTTGCGCCAGCTTCAACCGCCTGTCTGATCTCGCCAATCCGTTGTTCGAGCGGGGTTTGTCCCGCTGGAAAGCCGGCTGCAACAGATGCCACCGGGATTCCGCTGCCTTCCAAAGCCTCCACTGCATCGCTTACCCTGCTGGGATACACGCATACTGCTCCCACTTTGAGATTATTCTCCGATACACCCAGCGCGTCGAGCATATCTGGTCGGATGGGTTGTTTCGCTTTTGCACACAAGCGTTTCACCCGCCCGGGGGTATCATCACCTGATAACGTCGTTAGATCCAGGCAGGTTACAGCTCGTAATAGCCAGGCAGCCTGCCAAACTTTCTTTACTGAACGCCTCCCAGGAAGGGTTGCTGTACGTCGTTCAATGGCACTTCGGTTTACCCGTGCAGCAAAGACCCAATCCAGATTCAATGGCATCCCAGTATTGCGATGATTATTAGAAACCATAGGTTTTTCCTCTATTCCTCGGCTTCTGGAACTGCAAATACCACGGTATAGTAACTCGCTCCTGTTTGCGGATTCAAAGCATATGCAATTCCAATCTCAGTAAATGCTGAACTCAGAATATTGCTTGAATCAATACTGCTTTTAATCCACCAGTCATATGCTCTATCTGGTATACCGGCAAATCCGTAATATATACTCTCAGCAGTATCAATAGGAAGATATCCTTGCGCGGCGATGCGGTCTTCCAGGCTAGAGCCATCCGAACCGGTATGGTCATAAAAACCATTACAAGCCATATCCGATGATAAAATCCAGGCAGCGCTGGTTAACTGGTCATTGAGCTTAAGTTCCAGCAGTTCGTTCTCCGCCCGGATTGCATTTATAAGAACAAACACTTTGTTATTGTAATCCGCATTGGCTTGAGCACAAACCATACCGTCCTTGAGAACCCTGGATCCTCCTCCAGTGAAAACAGCTCTGCCTTCGACAACATTAACGATCGCCCACAAGTCGAAGTTCTCCCCATTCTGAATCCGCACATTATCTCCCTCAGGGCGTTTAATCACCCATGCTCCAGAAACTTCGCCGGGTGACAGAGGCGCGGTCAAAACCAAAGATATCTGGATGGTTTGCGAAGGCTCAACTGTTGGGAAGGGTTCCTCTACAGGGATCACTTCGGAGAAATTTCCTGAAACGCTTTTTAATGAGTAGCCCAATCCCCAACTGCAATCCCCATCATTTCGAATTTCCCAGGTCTTTGTAAACGTTTCACCAACGGTAACAACGGTATTATCTGGGTAAGTGACATCCGCCAGGAAGGTAGCAAAATCATCACATTCCCGCGCTTCCGCCTGAACGATCATTTCTTCTGAACTGTCCGCATCCTCGACCGTATCAGCTTCGACCGCTTCTTCAGCAGAAGGGGCGTTTTGAACAATATATTTTTCAACAGGTCCTTTCGTAATCAAATACGTCCCCGGCTCCAAATCCCCAACATCCAGTTTGACCACCTTTTGGAACTGGATGTTTCCTTCCTCGCACGTTTCCTCACTGGTAATTTTTGTTTGGATATCAACTACCAGTAATTCTCCTTCACGGGAAACGGAAACATCTTCAATTTCTGTGCAGGTATTGCGCAAGTATCCCTGCACCACAATTTCGATCTCATCGGTAGCTTCATCCCTTTTATTGACGATGAAATTCTCAACCACAACTTCATCGGGGATGATGACCTTTTCCACGACTTCTTTGATTTCAATTTCTGGTTCGGAAGGAGCTGTTGTTGTCGTTGGTTCGACGGTGAGAGTGGGGGTCGTTTCCGATGTTTGAGAACAAGCCGCCAGCACTACCAAAGAAACGATCAAAATGATCATTGTTAGGTGTGACTTAAACCTTTTCATTGGTTCCTCTCCTTATAAAATTTCGTTGCCACTCGCGGGTATTATTCGCATGGAGAATTTTGGGTGTTTTTCCGTGAGGAGTAGGCGAAGAGAGCATCAGGAACGGCACTTAAGTGTAGATTATACTCTCCTTATAAGGATATGCACAATTGAGACATTTCCACATTCTTTCAGTTCTCCATCTCCCCCTTCACCGCCTGGTACAGAGTCTCCGCCTTGAGCTCGAGTAATGTATAACACGGCGAATTGAGATGGTCTGCCAATCCTTGAGCCAAGCCCTGATCAAAAGCAGCATGTTCCATGTTGATCACTACGCTGCGGATCTCATCTTCAGCAATCTTTTCTGCCAGTCTATGAGCCTCTTCCTGGGGCGGCAGATTTCCCATGGCAACATTCCCGGCGCCATCAGTAAGCAAGATCATCAAAGGAGTGACATCAGGGTAGATCAGGCTTTGTTGTTTGATCACCTGGTGAGCCAGATAAAGACCGGCTGCCAGAGGGGTTTTCCCACCAACTGGAATATCTACCAGGGCGCGCTGGGCAAGCTGAATGGAATTTGTCGGCGGCATCACAAGGGTGGCACGGTCCTTCTGGAATACAATCAAGCCTACCCGGTCCCGGCGTTGGTAAGCATCTGTGAGTAAGGAGAGGATTGCTCCTTTGGTCGCCTGCATTCGTTCCGCTACAGCCATTGACCAGGAAGCATCGACAACGAATAACACCAGGTTCGCAGATTTTTTCACCCGTACTTTACGCTGCAGGTCACTGGGTTGGATTGCAAAAGCCACATCCTGGCGCTGCTCCTCTCGATCCTTCTGGTATGGAGCCGCAGCGCGAATGGTGGCATCAAAAGCAATATCCGTCGTTTTTCCATTAGCTGGGCGCGCCTGAATATATCGGCCGCGTTTACGTTCGGTCTTGGTTCTCGAACGACGACCTGAATGCCGGCGGGTGAGGCGATCGATAGGGGTGTCCAGGTTGCGTGGGGTGAAGACTTCCCCAGTCCTTACTTTTTCCCCACCATTCCACCAATTGGCATAACCGGTGTCAAAAACATCCTGTTTAGAAGGTTCGGTGGGGGCTTTCTGTTGGGGTTCTTCCTCGGTTATCTGAGGTTTTACCTCACCAGCTTTTTTTTTTCTTCAGTCACGGCGTCTTCATCATCAACAGATCCGGTTTCTTCGGATTCCATACTCGCCCCTTGAAGTTGATCGATCCGTTCTTGCAGTTCTGAAAAACCGATGTCCTGTTGTTGGAACGGACCTCGCTTGATCCGGTGTGGAAAAGCAAGTTCGGCTGCCAGAGCAATATCACGATCATTTATAGCGGTTCTTTTTTCAAATGCAGCATGGGCAATCGCGGTTTTCAGGATGACCAAATCGGAACGATGTCCATCCACATTCATCGAGGCAGATAAAGCTGCGATTGATAGTAAATCCCGTTTAGTATAGTTAACCTTTCGTAAAAGGGTGCGTGCCTCCTCAATCTGGTTAGAAAGTTGCGTTTCGTGAGGAAGCCAACGCTTACGGAAACCTTCAGAATCTGCTTCGAAAGCAATGTTACGCTCCATGATCTGGACTCGCTCGCGGGCATCGCGAATGCCGCGTATATCGACTGCAAGAGCGAAACGGTCCAACAGCTGTGGTCGCAGGTCTCCCTCCTCGGGGTTCATCGTACCGACCAAGATAAAACGTGCTGGATGGGAAAAAGAAATCCCTTCCCGTTCGACGATGTTCATCCCCATAGCCGCCGAGTCTAACAGCAGGTCAACCACATGGTCATCCAACAGGTTAACTTCATCGATATATAGTAAACCACGATTTGCAGCTGCCAGCACGCCCGGTTCAAAATGACGTTCCCCTTTCTGGATGGCTATCTCGATATCCAGTGTACCCACGACACGATCTTCTGTGGCAGAAACCGGCAAGTTAACAAAAGGGGTAGGACGAAGATTGAAGTCAGAGACATTGCGTTCGCGGCATTCTGTACACCAGGTATGTGGCCGATCAGGGTCGCACCCGAAACGACAGTTGCGAATGACCTTTACATTTGGCAGTAAAGCAGCAAGCGCTCTAGCTGCAGTCGACTTAGCTGTACCACGCTCTCCACGGATCAAAACCCCACCGATTCGGGGGTCGACGGCGTTTAATACCAGGGCTCGCTTCATGCGTTCCTGACCGACAATGGCTGTAAATGGGTAAATTGACGGCATAATTCTATCCGTTATTTCTGAACACATCGGATTCCTATATTACCACAACAAAACCGAAACATTTACTCAATCTTCTACTCCACAAACTTCAGCTTAAATAATATGGTGCCCCCTACCAGGAGGCATCATGTTTTTCTTTCCTGTGGTTTAAATTCCCAAAATATCTAAACTCCCCTTACCTTCCTCAACCGTGTTTATCCAGCCTTCTTGAGTACAGGTAGCCCATTCTTCGATTCTGACACGATGTACCCGGCGGGAACAGCATTCAGTGCTCCATCCTTTATGGTTTTTGCAAAATAATATAGCCTTTGCTCGCGACCATTCTTTAACACCGTGATCTTCGAATGCAGGTAATAGGTATTCCCCTTTGAATTTGTGTGACTGTAAGCCATATCGATCTCCTTAAATAAGTTGGTCTAATGGATGGGCATATAGTATTATATCGATTCATGCCACAACATATTAGAAAAAGAAGGGTTTCCGAGTCGGGACAGTTACTGATAAGGTAACTAAGGTTTATCCATCTTTAGAAAGTTATTTAAACCCATTTTGATAGCGTATTCCTAAATTTTCTTCTAAAAAGAAATTTCCCAGGCTCTACCCCAGTAGATTATACTACGAAACTGAAAAAAGGTCTTTTATAGGAAAAACATAATGAGCTTCTTGACAGAGAAGAGGATTTCGTTAAAATTGGTTCACTTCAAGTTTCTGTAGTTCGCCGAAGTGGCGGAACAGGCAGACGCGCACGACTCAAACTCGTGTTCCTTCGGGAGTGTGGGTTCGATTCCCACCTTCGGCACAGACAATGCTGAAGCTGCTCTGGTGTGAACCAGAGCAGCTTTTATCTGAGGGAGAATAGAGAACTGGTTTGGCTTGAGTTGCAAAATCCACAGGGATTAACCTTGATCTGATAGGATGAGTTTTCCAATATAAAGCCACTCAAACTTCATGAACTACAAAAAAGGATCAACAAGGAGATTGGTACAGCTAGAAAAAATGCTGGTATCCAATTAACTGGTAGATCGTATTATGACTCTGATTGATTACTTGAATACCTGCGCAAATACCAGTGATCTTATTTGACAGAAATATTCATAGGGGATAGACTTCACGCATTTGTAAACCAATTACGAACCGCAGAAACCATTGAGTCTTTACGGATCTCCTGGTGACATCATTTTTGACTATCCTGCTAACTTCAGAACACGATCACTGAATCCGGTAAAGGAGTGTACTTATGAGTATTATCGAAGTTTCCAACCTGACAAAATTTTACGGTAAAGCACGCGGAATCGTGGATGTTTCTTTTAATGTGGAAGAAGGAGAAATCTTCGGTTTCATTGGACCGAATGGCGCTGGGAAATCCACCACTATCCGCCTGCTCCTTTCACTCATTTATCCAACCAAAGGTAGTGCTAAAGTCTATGGCAAGGATGTGGTCACTCAAGGGCCGGAAATTCGTCATAATATTGGCTATTTACCTTCGGAAGTTTTTTACTACGAAGGCATGAAGGTGATAAACTTACTCAAGTATTCTGCCAGTTTTTATGATTGCGATTGTGACCAGCGTATCCGCGAATTGGCAGACTACATGGAATTGGACCTTCATCGGCGCATTGATGACCTGTCCTACGGCAACAAGAAGAAGGTCGGGATCGTCCAGGGGTTATTACATAGACCCAATCTTCTGTTTCTTGATGAACCTACCAGCGGCCTCGATCCACTCATGCAGCGCAAGGTCTTCGACCTGATCCGTAAAGAGAACAGCCGCGGGGTAACTGTCTTCTTCTCCTCTCATATTTTAAGTGAAGTACAACGACTATGCACCCGGGTGGGCATCATTCGAGAAGGTAGGATCGTGGAAATTTCTGATATCCGTACATTGCAGCAAAACAATTATAAGAAGGTACGCATCGTAGCTGATGACCTGCACCTGACCTCCTTTGATATCCAAGGGGTGACGAATCTACAGGTTGAAAACAATACGGTGCGTTTTTTCTTTAAGGGTGATATTAATACCATCCTGCAAAAAATCAACCCTCTGCATGTTGTCGATGTCACTATCGAGGAACCAACATTAGAAGAAATCTTTATGCACTATTATGAATAACGGGTTAAGACTATGAAAACAAATATCTACAGACACGAATTCCGCATTCGTCTGAAATCAGTCATCGCCTGGTCGATTGCACTGGCAGCGATTAACCTTGTTTTCTTTTCCATCTTTCCAACTTTTGCTGATGAAGCTGCCCTGGCAAATGAAATGATGGCCAGATTTCCACCCGAACTCCTATCTGCTTTCGGCATGAACGGAGTAGATTTATCTACCGTACTGGGATTTTATAGTTTCATCTTTCTCTTCGCCCAGGTTTGTCTGGCAATCCAGGCTGGTAACTATGGTTTTGGACTGGTCTCAATTGAAGAAAGCGAACTAACGGCGGACTTCCTAATAAGTAAACCGGTCAGCCGCGGGCAAATTTTAAACAGCAAACTGCTGGCAGCATTCACCAGCCTCACAATCAGCAATCTGGTTGTGTGGATAAGTGGCTTTACAGCCATCCTGGCTTTTCGCAACGGCCGTGATTTCGAAACACGCACCTTGTTCTTACTGCTGTCCAGCATCGTGATTTTTCAATTGTTTTTCTTGAGTGTGGGGCTGGTCATCTCCTTGTTGGTTAAACGTGTACGCAGCGTGACGCCTTATTCCCTTGGCTTAGGCTTTGGAATGTATGTGCTCAGTGCATTCAGCGAAATGGAAGGCGTTTCCGTGTTGGAGTTCATTACGCCCTTTAAGCACCTGAACCCAACCTACATTGTTCAGCATGTCGGATATGATCTCCCATTAATACTACTCAATATATCAATCACCCTGTTTTCCCTGGTGGCAAGTTATTGGCTGTACATCCATCGCGATATTCCAGCTGTTGTGTAAAGAGGCAATCCTATGAATATTTTCTTGCGTGAATTAAAAGCCAACCTTAAATCACTGCTGATCTGGAGTGTCATCGTCACACTATTGATCATTATTGGTACAACCAAATTTTCTGCCTTTTTTGACACCCCTGAAATGCTGACTATCCTGGATTCCATGCCCGATGCGCTGATGGAGAGCCTTAACATGCGTGCCTTTAACCTGACTACGCTGAGTGGTTTTTACGGAATAATGTTCACTTATTTTGGTTTAATGGGCGCTATCGCGGCGGCGATGTGGGGTAGTGATATTATCTCTAAAGAAGAGCGAGACAAAACGGTGGAATTTTCACTCGTCCTGCCCGTATCTCGCAGCAAAGTCATCACTGCTAAAGCCCTGGCTGCCTTAATTAACTGCATCGCTTACGTATTAATAACCTGGGTGGTATCCATTATCGCAGTGCAAAGCTACTCCCCTGACCAGGTTTTCTATAAATTTCTCGCTCTTGAAATGCAGGCGATGTTCATGATTGAACTGATTTTTCTTGCCATTGGACTCTTGTTAGGCTGTACAATGAAGCAATACAAACGTGCCAGTTCCGTCGCCATATCCATTATCCTGGTGACCTATTTCCTGTCCATATTAACCAGTATGCAGCAGGATTTGAATTTTCTTAAATACCTCACTCCCTTTAAATATTACGACGCCGGTGAACTCTTCCGCACCAACCGGATGGATGGTACATACCTGCTTCTTTCAGCGGTTATTATCATCGCCAGCATGCTGATTGCTTATTGGACTTACAACAAACGCGATTTATACATTTAGAGATCCGTGTTCGTCCATTTAAAATCACCCGGCTTTTCTGGTGCTGACTCCACCACTTCCTCTACTCCCGAAGACACAGGATACCGAGAAAACGTCATGCCGTCGTCAACCGGCAGAGGCAATAAGAAAGGCAGTTACAAACAAAGGTATGCGAAGGTCAGCATTCCGCTATTGGGAAGGAAAACCGGACAGAAGATGGGGTTTACCAAGCTGTTGAAGACATCTCTCAATTAGAACAAAGATTCACTGATAAAAGGTAAGTTTATGGTTCCTAAGATCGTCAAAAAAATAGGACTATTTAGGCAGAAATGATATAATATTATGGATCTAGAAAAATCAACCAAACCATAGAATCCCAATAAAAAACGATTCTATCAGGAGATCAAAATGGACGATAAATTTAAAAAATCCGACGAAGAATGGAAACAGCTGCTTACCGACCTTCAGTATCATGTCGCCCGCCAGAAAGGCACTGAGCAACCATTCACAGGGAAATACAACGAGTTTAAAGAAGACGGTGTCTACCGATGCATAGGGTGCGGGGCAGTACTTTTTAACTCCACGGCTAAATACAACTCAGGCAGTGGTTGGCCAAGTTTCTACCAGCCAGCTGAGGACTCAAAAATCCTCACCGAAACGGACACGAGTCAGGGTATGGTTCGTACCGAGGTGCTCTGTGAGCGCTGCAACGCGCACCTGGGCCATGTCTTTAAGGATGGTCCCCAGCCGACAGGATTGCGTTACTGCATCAACTCTGCAGCCTTGGATTTTGATCCCAACAGGAAGAAATAAAGAGGAACATAATCACTTTGTAAAAGAAATCAAAGGACGTCCTCCTTAAGTTCAAATACATTCTTGCCCCTCTCGCGACAGGAGAGGGGCAAGGGTGAGGGGGGAATATATTCACCATAGCAGATTTCCTTGTTTTTATAAAATTCATCATATAATATAGAAAACCATGCTGCTTATTACAGATTGGAGGAAATCCCATGCCGTCTATCAGTAATATCCTTGGGGTAATTATGGGTGGTGGACGGGGCACCCGCCTTTATCCACTAACCCGAGATCGGGCTAAACCGGCAGTACCGATCGCTGGTAAATACCGCTTGATCGATATTCCCATCAGCAATTGTATCAACTCAGGGATCCATAATATTGCTGTCCTGACCCAATTCAACTCCGTATCCCTACATCGCCATATTACCCAAACTTACAATTTTGATTCCTTCCATCGCGGCTATGTGCAAATTTGGGCTGCTGAGCAAACCTTACGGCATGATGACGCCTGGTACCAGGGGACCGCCGACGCTGTTCGCAAACAGCTCTTCGAAATCAAGTCCACCCGCGCTGAATATATACTCATCCTCGCTGGGGACCATATCTACCAGATGGACTACTCGGAAATGGCCCGGCAACATTGGGAACAAAATGCCGACATCACTGTTGCTGTCCAGCCTATCTCACCAGATGATGCAGGACGTTTTGGACTTTTAAAACGCCAGGATGAAGGCTACCTGATCACCGATTTTGTTGAAAAACCAACTGATGCAAAAGTTTTGAAGAAGTTTGTCAGCCGGGATGAAGAAGAACGACCTTACCTGGGCTCCATGGGTATCTACTTCTTCAATATCGATGCCTTGTTCGAAGTCCTGGAAAACACTACCGATGACGACTTCGGTGGTGAAGTGATACCAAAAGCCATCAGAAGCCATAAAGTCTGTGGCTTCGATTTCGACGGATATTGGGAGGATATCGGCACCATCCGTTCCTTCTACGAAGTTAACCTAAAACTGGCTTCTCATGATTCTCCTTTCGATTTCTACAGTTACGAGAAACGCATTTATTCTCGTCCAAGATTCCTTCCCGGTACCAAGGTTGATGGTGCAACCCTGGAAAATGTAATGATTGCTGATGGCTGCAGGGTAGGGAAAGCAGAAATAGAAAATGCCATAATTGGCCTTCGCAGTGAGATTAAGGATGGCGCCGTGATTCGCGATACTGTGTTGATGGGGGCTGATTACTACGACTCCCAAGAAGAAATGCAAAGGAGTGGTGTTCCAATTGGGATTGGCAAGAATAGTATCATCCAAGGTGCTTTGATCGATAAAAATGCTCGCATCGGTGAGGGTGTGATCATAAAACCTTTCCCATTAGGTACAAACGTTGACGGAGATGATTGGGTGATCCGAGATGGACTCGTTGTCATTCCAAAGCGCTCCGTGATCCCATCCGGCGCTGTCATCGCACCAGAGAGAGAAATGAATGGGGCAAAAGGAGATTAGGAATAGAATTTATCAGTACGTGGTAAAACGGGTTATTATTTCTAGAATTTTGGTGTCTCAAGCCCACTTAAATATAAACCCCCTCTCCCGGTTGGAGAGGGGCTAAAGGTTAGGGGTAAAAACTAAGCTAACTCCACTGCTTTTGTATAAATCTCAAATACGGGTGGTTTTTCCAGGTGTTTCTTTACTGCACATTGTTCTGCGGATCGGACCAAAGCATCAAAATACTTTTTAGGAAACTCTGGCGGTACTTGAATCTCTAATTGCACCGTACCTACCATGCCGTGATTGACGATGTCTGGGATGTCCCTTTGCACGATCCGGATTCCATCAGTGGATATACCTCTTTGTTTGCAGAATCCCAATACGTAAATTCCAGCACAGGTCCCCAACGAAGCCAGAAATATTGAAAAGGGGGTTGGGGCTGAACCATCGCCTCCACCCATTGGAGATTGGTCCGTTTTCACTGTGTATGAGTTAAAGTGAGCGTCAACGCGAGCCCCACCTGGGAAATCAATTACCATTTCCATAAAAGAAACCTCCAAGATTGTTTGTTTTGTCCAGGCACCTTGGGTGCCATTATAACTTCGGATGCAAAACCATGGAAAAGGTTACAAAATTTGATTGATTGGTTAAGCCTATCCATGGTTTTTTAATCTAAGATGATGTATCCATTGACCACTATTTCGTGAGAATTAGCCTAGTACCGAACAGCCTAATCCCCCTGCAAGGTCAGAGTCTCTCTCTTCTGAACCGGACGCAAGAAGAAAACCCAATATAAAGTAATCGCAATTGCATAAAGTACAATCGCTCCTCCAAATACAGGGTCAAACCCATATGTCACTTGTAACCAACCACTGATGCTTGGGCTAAAAGCCCTTCCAAAACTCCAGACCATACTGTAAAGGCTGGCAACGGTAGCTCTAGAGGTTGCATCGACCTGTTCCATTATGAAGGTCTGGTAAATGGGATTGCTCATATTCATTAAAGCCATTCGGATGTAGTAAGCGCCAGCACTCATTCCAAAAACCGGTGAGAATCCCAATAAAATCATAAAGGGAATTGCAAGCCCCTGGGTAAGCATCACAAGCTGGATTTTTCCAAGCCTCTCTGCTATCGGTGGTGCAATCATTAAGCCAATGCCCATTGCTAACGACCCCCAAGCAAATAATGTACCGATTACCTGGTCTGACTGGCCATGCACAACCCGGAAGAACACATTCATGAAGGGGATGAATAAACCCGCCCCTATTGAAATAAAAAGCGTAGGAATTAGGATTTTGCTTAAAAGTTTGGGATGGTTGCGTGTAAATTCCAGAGGAGAAAAGTTCTTGTTCTGCCTCCCATGCAACTTAACCGGTCTTATAAATATGAGAGGAATGAAACCTATGATCGCCACCAAAGAGACTGCGAGTAGGGAACCACCGTAAGCGAAACTGCTGGTTGGGTCAAACCCTCGAAATGCACCCACCCAGGATGGTAAATACCCACCCAACCAATTCCCTACAAAAACAGAACCCATCTGCAACCCCGAAGTGAAGCTAAATAGGTAGGTGCGTTCTTCCTCCCCACTGTTCTCCATTAAGAAAGGTGCGGTAGCTACAGCTGACAAACTTTGCACCACGCCAAAAACTACATTCATAGCATAGAAAACAGCGAGTGTCGGGAACAAGGCAACTCCCAAAATAGAGCTTGTTAAAAAAAGACTACGAGTTATTAAGGCCTTTTTTCTTCCAAAACGATCAACTACAAACCCCATGGGTAATGCCAGCAGCAGGGCCGTCATCTGGTTCGTGGTAATCAGATTACCCAAGACTGCTTCATCATGTCCAAGACTGAGAACATAAAAATTAAACAACAAGCGGTAAACGCCCATCGTCGCCCCAGTTATCAAGACCGTAAGCAGGTAAAGCCTGGCATTTTTCTTGAAAAGCCTGATCTGGTATATATATTCCTGTAGGAAATTTCCAACCCTATTTTTAAATTCGTTTATCATTTATTCTTGAGTTCCTCGAGAATATTTTCAGCCAATATTCTTTACTTGGTAACAGACGCTATTTCCCCCTTCGGCTTTCGTCCCCAAAAGAAAATCCAGTAAAGGAAATTAGCAAAGCTGTATAAGATAATTATGCCGAGAAAAGGTGGACCAAATCCATTCGCAATCTGAAATTCACCACTAATCGTTGGATTGAAAGCCCACCCAAAACTCCAGGCAATACTGGTCAGGCTGGCAACCGTAGCGCGGGCTTCAGGGTCCGCATTTTCTATGACAAAGGTCTGGTATACGGGGTTTCTTAAGTTCATTAACGTTAACCGGACATAATAAGCACCAGCGCTTAACCAAAACCAAGGTGAAAATCCCAGAATCATCAGAGATCGTTTGCGTCCCAAAATGTCAGCCAAGTATCCCACCGGTAGAGCCACCAACAAGGAAGTTAAACTGCTTGTCATTACCAGACGACCCAAGATTGCTTCATCAAAACCTAAACTAAGGGCTTAAAAATTAAATAAAAGCCTATATACGCCCATAGAAACGCCTGAAACAACAACATTGAACAGGTACAAGCGAGCATTCAATCGAAACATGCGCAGTTCCGATATAATCATGAATGACATTCGTTGGCGAAGCGCTGAGTAACTTAGGTAACATCAGTTCAAATAACCCACATCTCAATAAGGCAAGTTAATAGTCTGAATTCTATTCCAGAAAGGAATCCAAATCGGTTAGTATATCTTTCATCGATTCTTTTCTAGCCGTGTAATGCCTCTCATTTCCCTCTTCAAGAAGAGTCAGGTTCACCAACCCAGCCAACCGAAGGACATTTAGGTGATGAGTTACTGTAGGTGCCCGTAATCGTAACCTTCGTGCTATTTCTGCTGGTGTGATATTCTCCTGTGCCAAGTACTTTAGGATCCGCAACCGGGTAGGATCTCCCATTGCTTTGAACGATCGCAGTAAACCTTCCGGGATCATGTCTCCTGGAACCAAGGACACATCCGCAGGTCGTCCTCCAAAAATGAAAAATGCCGTATCACCATATACCCGGTCGAAAGAAACTAATGGAGAAATCCAATAAGAGGGGATAAAAACCAGTTGTTTGATCGCAGGTTCTATCCCGATTCGAACTCCACGCGATAATGATTCGATTAAGTCTTCTAGAGATAGTCGTGATGCCTGTTTTTTCGCCTCTAACATTGACCTTTTTAGAGCTGGTTTGATTCGATTTTCTTCTTCTGCAAAAAAGACTCTTTGATATGCTCTCAAGGCATTTAGATAATTAACTCCTGATTCTGCGGCTTGAGAAACCAGCCCCGCCATTTCTGTAATACTTTTTAAGCGAGGCCTGGTTTTATCGGGGGAATAAGCATCTCGTAAGTTATCCAGATCATTGGATGAAAAAGATCTATGAAGAGAAATTTCTTGCAAGATATTTACAACATCCTTTGTTGAACCGCTGCTTGCTATTAAATGAATCAAACGATCTTCAGGGGGTAATTGACTCAAGAACCATAGAATCGTATTCCCATCTTTTGGCGTATCTTCTTCTTGCAATGGTAGACCATAAATCCATTTTTTAGGGACAAACAAGAAGCTATGTACCTGTTCTAATATTTTGCGATGTTCGTTTGGAAGCCGCGAGCGAACACCTGCTGCCCAGGAGGGTCGCAGACCATAATGCCCTGGTTCGTGTAAAACACGCAGGCTGCAAAAAAGATCATACGCAGTTCCCCAATCCCAAAGTATTTCTTGATGCTTCATAATTAGGTAATAATCAAATTTAGATATTTATCTAATTACATTATACTTACTTACCTTTCTCCTGTAAATGGTTAAATTCCATTTGCAACATCCCCCTACTCTTTCGTTAATTGTAGGTAGCTAGAAGAAAAAACACCCTTCTTTTATTGAAAAATATGTGGATAACTAGCAAAAAACTGTGGATAACTAAGATTAATTGGGGAAAACTTGTCCATTTTGTTCAATGAAATTTTCCAGCACAACCCCCATATATAGGAGGGGTAAGTTTTCATCCACCAAATATCCAAAATATGCTTTCTTTGTGGATTAGGCAGAAAAATAATAAAACTTTATCCCATGTTTGAGTGTGGATAAACAAAGTATCTCTAACCCCCACATATGAGGCAAAATTTCTGCGTCCTCCCATAATTAGGAGCATTAGCTCATTCTAGTTCATCAATCCACATATCCCCAATACCTACTATGACTACTAATATATCTATTTAATACACATGGATAAGTTAATCCAATTAAAAATGAAAAGATAATATCGACCAGGATAAAAAAACATCCGAATTAATAGATTTCTGAAAAGAATGTTTTGGACCTTCCTGGGGATTTGATGATAGCAGTTTTACGTAAGGATGAGCAGCTAATGGTTCCTAAAGGGGAAACAAAATTGGGTCTTGGTGACCACATTACGATTGTCGGTTCATTAGAATGTGTTGAAGATGCTTGTCAGTTGTTTTCTGGATGACCACATTGCCCCTATTTTCCTCCCCACAGGTAATTTTTTAAGGAAAATTACCAGCCTATTGACCGTAGGTATTCAAGACTCCGTTCAGCGCAATACCAGGGATCGTATTCTTCTTCTTCCTGTTCGATAATGTACCAGGCTGGCTGATGGAGATCCTCACAAAGGGTGAGCACTTTCGACCAATCGATTATGCCATCCCCAAGTGCAGCAGGGGGTGTCTGCGGGTGATACTCTTTCAAGTGCACTAGTGTTGCCCTCCCCGGGTATTTTTGTAGATAAAAAATTGGATCTGCATTTCCATGAAGAGTATTGCCAATATCCAGCTGCATGACAATATCCGGGTTGGTGTTGTCAAAGATGATTTCCCAAGGAATTGCCCCCTCAATCGTTATAAAATCACCGCCGTGACAGTGGTATCCGATACGAATTCCTCTGGGATTTAAGATCGAGGAAGCCTTATTGAATGTAGCTGCGACTTCTTCCAGTGTAAATTTTGATGCGTATGAATCATGTGGCAGCGATGCAACTACGGCGAAATTCATCCCCATAATTTGGCAAAAATCGGTTAGTTCATCTAGCCTGTCCTTCAGGATCATGTAATAGGGAATATGAGCGCTGATGATCTCTAATCCCACCCGTTTGCTATTGTCAAGGATCTCTTCAGCAGTCCATTTATCAAATAAATCTGTCCAGTCGAACCAACGGCACAGTTCCACACCGGAAAATCCGATTTGGGCAATTTTCTCCATGGTTCCGGGCATATCTTTTCCAAAAGATACCCGGAAAGGCCAAATCTGGGTTGCATATGCTTTTCTATCCACAATGACCTCCGCTGTTCGTTATTATCCTTTGATTTTCGAGAAAAACCACATCTAACCTGGATCGCTTATGTTCAAATATGGTTATTATATCTCTTTAGCCTTGTTGTGTGATGCTCAGGATCAAAGAATTATACTTTGACATTTGGTTCTCAATCGAAAAAACCGCTTCCTTCAATTATTTTCAATCAACCTTGCGTGGAGATATGCCCTGTTACACATCCCAGGTTGCTGTAATCCCGGCAGCTTCTCCGTTTCCCGCAAATACTGGAACCACGCGCAGCGAGGAATGAGATAGGTGTAGAGGGTCATAACAGAGAAATCGCTGCGGCGATATCTTCCCCAATCATCTTCTGCTTACTCTTTTCAATACCGAAACTTGGTCCAACTTGCAGGTAAGAAGGAAAGACTCGAGCGCCGCGAAAATAAAATTTTCCACCTCGGATCTTGTAGGTTGATCCTGGTGTTACCGCATGTTCCCCTTCTCTACGCCTAGCGATGTAATTTACAGCCTTGATCGCTACATCCCCCATTAACAAGAAGGTTTTTACCCTGGGAAAAAGATCGAGTTCCTGTTCCAGGATGGCACTGCATTCCTTGATCGTACCCGACTTGATACCATATCCCGTCTTGGCACATTTCACTGCGGTAGTGAAATATATACCCATTGCCAATAGTTTTTGAAAGGAATCAACATCCACTCCGCCTAACTTAAATGCCTGCATCGTATTTTGCTGGAATAGGGACTGCCCTGGAGCATAGTAATAATCTATAGGATCCTCTGGTGCGGCTTCAGAGATGACGACCAGGGACACTCTTTCAGGTTGTAAATCGATTTCAGGTAGAATATAACCGCTGTGGTTCACATCAAGGCAGGGGAAAGAAATACAACCAATACAATCTTGAATCTTCACGTCAACCTCCTTAACCCTTGCCAATGGCAGCGACTGCCTCAATCTGGATCAGGCAATCTGCATCCACAAATTGACTGGTGATTGTGGTCCTGGCGGGATAGCAACCATTGAAAATCCGTTTCCAGACAATATGCATCCCCTGAAAGTCGGCGATATCCTTCAAGATTACGGTAACTTTGAGTAGATTAACCAGATCCAGGTGAATTTCACTAAGTGCCGATTTGAGGTTCATAAACGTTTGATAGGTTTGATCTTCAATGGTGAGTAGCTTTTTACCGTCATTGTCATATATTCCACCAAAATGTCCGCTGTGGACAGTACCCCTATGAATGACGAAGGTTGAGATGTCATATTTGTCATAAGGTTCGATAATGATACGCTTGGTCATTTTATTCTTCCTATGTTCAGATATTGACTGTGGAACGCAACTTGAATGCAGAAATATATTTTTTCAAGCTTCTTGTGTTCCCAGGTGGAAGGAATTTCAGAGAGAGGCTCGTATCTGGTCCAGGTTCGCTTTCGCTTGCTCTGAATTCTCGAAAACCTTAAGCAGTTTTTCACAACCATAGTCTACGCAGTAGGCACAGTTTTCCAGGTTGCGTTCAAAAACGCAAGCTCGAATCGGGCATTCAGAACACCACTTCATGATTCGAGCGTCGCTACCGTTAGGCTTACCTCCATCACATAGGATGATGGTGTGATCATTCGATCCATCGAACCATTCAGCCGCCAACGATGTTAATTTCGCAATATCATTTGCCTGAGTGGCGATAAATGCCGGACAATGGCCGCAATCTAATCCGCAGGAAGCTAGAAGTTGAGTTGACATAAAAAATTCCTCCGAAAATGGCAGGTATTTACAATATAATTATAACACAAATGTTCTAAAAACGATATTATCGGAATAAGTGGATCGTCAGAGAAAAAGGATTTATGGGAATTGTTCGCTGAGCAGAATGGGATTGGGATTGTCAATATGCAAAATCCGTTTCTTGATCCTCAAGACGTTTCATTTTACTTATAGGTTATGACGATAGAACGATGGTGATTAACCATAAATAGATTATCGCAAGGTGGTGCGATATTCTGGTTAGCTGTTGCTATTCATATAATAATTCAAAATTAAGCCATTTGAAATTTAAGTTATTTATTTCAATTGCCAGAATGAATCGAACCAGGGTGGAGCCACTTGGGTGAAATGAGCCCAGGAACCAGGCTCAGGTTTTTCCTCCTTTATTATGTACTCCTGCAAGTGAAGCAGGATAAAGCCATTCTTCACCATGGTGTTCAAGACTGTACTCAAGGTGTGTCGGAACTCGTGAGGGCTATCCACTTTGATTGAGGTGCCGTCCGGCTGCCAGACATCCCAATGGGGGAAATATAGGCTTGTGTCCTCCCCATCAATATAAACTCGGCTGAGAGGATAAGCAGCTCCATCCCAAGCATCATCATCGATGGACTGGACAAAGGGATTGGCAAATCCCAAATAGTAGATTCCTGCAGGCTTCAGCACCCGAGCAACTTCTTTAAAAACGAGTTCTACGGAGGGGACAAAGTTAACTGAATACGGCTGCCAGACGATATCAAAGTGGTTTGTTTCGAAAATCGAGAGATCGCGCATATCCCCCTGGATAGTTTGCACTCGCAGATTGTGGTGTTCAGCCCCTTTCCAGTCTCGCTCTAGTTGGATATCAGAAAGATCCATAACCGTCACGCTGGCACCCAACAAGCCAAAAGCTACTGAATCCTGTCCACCGCCGCTGGCAAGACAGAGCACGTTTTTCCTGGCAGCATCTTTGATAATATTATAACGGCAGATATACGCTTTGGCTCGTTCATAGGTGAAATCCAGGAAAGGCTGAGACCATTCTACATTAGCTCTAGCTAAAGCATTCCAACGCTTACGGTTTGTGCTGCTGATTTGATCCATTTTTAGCTCCAAACTGGAAATATTATCTCCTCAGTGTCTCTCTCCCGCATCCTAAGGTGTCAAAATAATTGACTCCTCTTAGTCCACTAGCGCTTGATAGACAAGGTTTTGGAATTCGAAGTGCAGCGGTTTAGGTTCCAAGGCGATATATTGGGTCAGCAGGATAGCAATCAGGTCTTCTTTTGGATCTACCCAAAAGGTCGTGCTTGCCATCCCTGACCAGCCGAAAGATCCCACAGAACCTAAAGCCTCGAAGGCCGTGACATCCAACAATACCGAAACACCAAGGCCGAAACCCAACCCAGGCATGGTTTGCAGGTTGCGCATGGGCAACAAGGAGGCTGGAAGGTGATTGCAAGTCATTAGTTCCCAGGTTTTTCGCCCCAGCAAGCGGGTTCCCTCTAGTTCTCCTTGATTTCGCAACATTCGGGCAAACTTCAAGTAATCTTCCAGCGTCGATAATAAACCACCACCACCAGAAAACAGATTAACATTTGTGAAAGCAGAGTTTTCTGCTTGGTCTTGAACAGCCAGTTTGTCCTTCTCTGTTTCGGAGTAGCAGGTTGAAAGGCGTCCAATTTTTTCTGATGAAACAGAGAAAGTGGTGTCAACCATGCCCAAGGGATTAAAAATCTTCTCTTGGAAATAATCCGCCAGGCTTATCCCCGCCAGCACCTCCACAAGTCGTCCGATCAAATCTGTAGCTACACTGTAAACCCATCTCTCCCCGGGATGGCAGTAAAGTGGTAGGTTGGCGATTCGCCGTACCATTTCTTCCAATGGAATAGTCTTATCGAATATATTGGCTTCCTGGTACATCTTGTCAACAGGCGACTCTAGGAATACACCGTAAGTCAGTCCCGCTGTATGGGTAAGCAGGTGATGAATGCTAATATCCGTTTTAGGTTGCTCAAGTTTCCCGTTTTCGCCCAGGACTTTGATCCCCTTGAATTCTGGCAGGTATTTATGAACCGGATCGTTAAGTTGGAACCGGGCTTGTTCGTAAAGCATTAACAAGGCTACGCTGGTGATTGGCTTGGTCATTGAATAGATACGAAAGAGTGTGTCGAATTCGATTAGTTTTTTTTGAGAAAGATCGCAATAGCCGCATTTATTCAGGTGTACGGTTTCCCTATGCCTTTCGACCAGAGTGATTACTCCTGCGAGGTCACCTCGGGTGACATAATCGGCCATGGTTTCTGTGATTCGGTTCAGTCGTTCTGGTGAGAACCCTGCTACTTGCGCTGGTGTAAGATTGATCATTGATAATCTCCTTCGTTTGTTTTATGTGAGACAAGGCTTAATATTGGTCCGTTATGACAGCCGCTAATCTTTGAGAAATCATCGAATCTTGAAAGCAGCAATACAATACTGTAATAAAACCAGACCTCCATTTAATTATAGTTTATTGTATTGCATCCCAAGGTTCATTATTGTTTACAGGATAGAGAAAAAATTAATTGTGATTGATTTATTCCCTCCAAAGTATAGACGATTTTATCCAAACGATAAAGTGGGAGGTAGTAATTCTTTTCTGAATGAATTATCCCGCATGAATAAAAAAAAAGAACCTCTTGAACTGGTGAAACAGGTGATAAACCTCGATCTTAAAACCGTAATTTTAAAAGTTAGTACTTGACAAGACATGAAAAGGCGTATACAATAATACAAAGATACATTTATACAATAATACAAAGGCACAATAATACAAAGATACAATTACGAAAGGAGGCTGGATGCAGATAGAAATTGATCTCACCTCGAAAATCCCTATTTATGTGCAAATCATTGACCAGGTAAAACATATGATTGCCACCGGAGTACTACATCCCGATGATCAGCTACCCACTGTAAGGCAATTGGCTACTGATTTGCGAGTGAACTTCAATACTATTGCGAGGGCTTATCGTATGTTAGATGAAGAAGGCTTAATATCCACCCAACACGGCAGAGGCACTTATATCCTACCCCTGCCATCCGAAAAGAACGGCGAATTATTGCGCCAGCAAGACCTGGATTGGTTGACTCGTCATTATCTCAACGAAGTTGCCCAATTGGGTTATACGGCGCAAGACGTTGGTCAGATTTTGGAAGAATATATTAATCTGTGGGTTGAATCTGGTTCTCCAGCACCAGAACATAATGAATAAATGAAACGGAAAGAGAGGATCATCATGAGTCAAAGATATAAAACGCAAAATTTTTTAGCCCAATCTGGGCAAACGAATCTCCGTGTAAGTGGCGTAGCTGGTTTTATGTTCACTGTTTTTATCATCCTGGCAGCCGTTGTCACGCCTTTTTTAGTAATTTGGGGTGTGAAAGTATTTTGGGTTGTGGCATACGCAGTGATTATGTGCCTCGCTGGAATTTATTTTTTGATGGCGATTAAGATTGCCTCACAGTGGGAAAAAGCCATTGTCTTGCGTTTTGGGAAATTCCATGGTTTATTCGGTCCTGGGCTGTTTTGGATTATACCCATTGTGGAGACGATACCTGAGTGGATTGATCATCGGGTGATGGTCACCTCCTTTAGCGCTGAGAAAACCCTGACCAAGGACACAGTCCCCGTAGATGTCGATGCGGTCCTGTTTTGGATGGTTTGGGATGCAGAAAAAGCAGCCCTGGAAGTGGAATGTTACCGGACTGCTATTGCGTGGGCTGCACAGACTGCCTTACGTGAGGTTCTCGGGCAGATGGACCTCGCCAATATCTTGATCGGCCGTGCTCGAATGGATGCTGATTTGCAAAAAACCATTGATGAACGCACCACACCATGGGGGATCACAGTGCAATCAGTTGAGATCCGTGATATCGTCATACCACAGGAATTGGAAGATGCCATGTCGCGACAAGCTCAGGCTGAGCGAGAACGACAAGCCCGGGTCATCCTGGGAGAATCAGAGAAGCAGATCGCTGATTCCTTCGCCGAAGCTTCTCGGGCTTACATTAACAATCCCACAGCCCTTCATCTTCGAGCGATGAACATGCTCTTTGAAGGTCTTAAGGAAAAAGGTGCTATGGTCATTGTCCCAAGCAGTGCAGTTGACACGATGAACCTGGGTGGCTTGAGCGGAATGGTCTCTTTAGCACAGAATGCACAGAAAAAAGATTGATTCTGAAAACCAAATCCTGCTCCCGTCCAGGGAACCCATCCTGTTTGGGAGCAGGATAATAAGGATTAAAGATGTTAAACATCCATGCTACGGTTTTTGCAGCACTTGATGATGAACGCCAAAAACAAGAAGGAGAAAGCAAGATCCTATGCTTCCAAACTATATTAATCCTTACTGCACACATTATAGATCATACAGCAGCCGGAATATCATGGTTCTAATTGGCCTTCTTGTGGCATTATTGTTGGAAATTGGTGTAGCATTATTTGTTTTTATGACGAAATAAAAGAAAAATTACGGAATTCAATATGATTTTAGAGATCAATAATGTAATTTTCCCGGGAGAACATGCCAGGGAAACACGTCAATAGAAGTAACTTTAATGGACAAATAAGGATAGAATAATGTCAGAAAATATGCAATGGGAATACAAAATTGAGGTGCTTGGTTCTGCCTTTCGAGGTATGAAACCCGAGAAGTTGGAGGTTTTCCTTAATGAATTGGGTCTGGATGGATGGGAAGTGGTCAGTGTTCACCAACCTCACAGTAGCAACCAGATTTGGATTACTGCTAAGCGTTCTATAACTAGAGACACACGACGACGTCGAAGTCAACCTGGGCAATCATGGTAAACTCAGGTGAGCTGGTTTCCTCTGGGATTATTATCTTATCAATATGAAGAAACAAGGGTATATTTAACCTGAAAATAATGAGAGGTACTTTTTAGAAGTATTTATTAGCTGTTTCACGTGAAACAATAACATCCATTAAGGGTTCGATTGTTTCACGTGGAACAGGTTAAAAAATCAGGATAGGTTCTGCGCGCCACTGAAAAACAGATCTAGGATGTTATGGACATAGTTGCTCGAGTAGTAAACTTTTCCCTGATGATCGCCATGCCATTTGGGTTGGCAATCTATTTAGTGAGAAAATTTAAAACAACCTGGTCTCTTTTTGGAATTGGGGTGATTACCTTTATCCTTTCCCAGGTGGTTCATATCCCTTTTAATACTTGGGTTTTGACACCCGCGGTAAATAATTGGGCATTAGATATCCAGCAGGGGTTTGATCTGGCAGTCTATAGCTTGATATATGGACTTTCTGCTGGTGTTTTTGAGGAGATTACCCGCTACTTTGGATACAAATTATGGATACGGCAGAACCGTACCTGGAAATCGGCTTTGATGTATGGCGCCGGGCACGGGGGAATCGAATCAATCCTTTTAGGCGGAATAGCCTTATATGCCTTCATTCAGGCCATTGCTTTGTCGAATGTAGACCTGAGTACTGTTGTCGCTGTGGATCAGATAGAACTGGTTAAGGCACAGCTTGCTGCCTATTGGGCAGCACCGTGGCATCTTGCCATTTTAGGTGCAGTAGAGCGGCTTGCAACAATCATTTTTCACCTAAGCGCTACAGTTTTGGTATTGCAATCCTTTTCCAGGAGGAATATACTGTGGCTTGTCCTGACAGTCCTGTGGCATGCCCTGGTGGACGCTACTGCTGTTTTCGCTTCTCAAACCTGGAATCCTTACGTGACCGAAGCCATCATACTGGGGATGGGAATCTTGAGCCTGGGCGTTGTACTTGTCCTGAGATCAACGGATGAAGAAAATTATGGTCGACATGAATCAGCTGGTGAAACCCAATCCGCAGATGAAGAACTTCAAGTCAAACCAAACCTGATATCCGAAGAAAGCCTGGATGACAGCCGGTATATTTAATTTTTATCAATACTGTCCATCCAGAATAGCACCTCGACAGAGCAGGTTTGTTCCTATAAGGATTACCAATATTCAAGAGTTAAACAGAAATAATGGATGCGATAATTTTACAAAAACTAACCAAGAAATTTAAAACTGTCACAGCAGTAGAAGACTTATCTTTGACCGTTGGAACTGGCGAGATTTTCGGATTACTAGGTCCTAACGGTGCTGGGAAGACAACGACAATCCGGATGCTTAGCGCCTTAATCAGCCCGACTAGTGGTACAGCCTGGGTGGTCGGTTATCAGATCGGTAAAGACGACAATGAAATTCGTTGTAATGTCGGTATCCTTACCGAAGCACCAGGGCTTTATGACCAGCTAAGCGCTGAACGCAACCTTTCGTTCTATGGTGAAATGTATGAAGTACAAGATATCCCTGGACAGGTTGAGCGCTACCTGCGGATGTTGGGATTATGGGAGCGAAGGCATGAACCTGTTGCCACATTCTCTAAGGGAATGCGTCAAAAGCTGGCGATTGCCCGTGCTTTACTACATGAGCCAAAAGTGCTTTTCCTTGATGAGCCGACTAGTGGTCTTGACCCTGAAGCAGCTCAATTGGTACGCCAATTTATTTCTGATTTGCGCGAGGAGGGACGCACCATCTTAATGTGTACTCACAATCTGGACGAGGCGGACCGCTTATGTGACCGAATCGCAGTTTTCAAAAGCAATTTACTTGCCCTGGATTCGCCAAGGATGTTACGGCAAAAGCTTTTTGGACGCGCCGTCGTCTTTCACCTGCGGGAGACTTTTCCGTCTCAAGTGAATATCTTAAAGACATTTGATTTTGTGAAATCAGTTGAAAGGATGGATAATAAGTTGGTAGTCAACCTTGATGATCCTGAGGCTCATAATCCCGAGCTAATTCGCGCCCTGGTTGAATCTGGTGCAGAGATCCAGTTTGTTGGGGAACTCCGGCATCGCCTGGAAGATGTATACCTGCAGCTGGTGCAGGCATAGGTGAAACCATGAAGAAAATATGGGTTCTTGTTCGTAAAGAATGGACAGAAGTGTTTAAGAATCGTTTTGTCCTTTTTAGTGTGGCCTTCTTACCCCTATTATTTACTGTGATGCCTTTGGTGATTCTATATTTCACAGGTTCTGCAGATGACTTGGGCGGGGATGCTTCCCTAGTCTCGGATCTGCCCCCCTCATTCGCTAAACTCTGCGGCGAGATGACTGGGCAAGAATGCATGCAGTATTTTATTGTTTCACAATTTATGTTGCTTTTCATGATGGTGCCAATGATTGTGCCGATCACTTTTGCTTCGTATAGCATTGTTGGCGAGAAGTCCACCCATACCTTGGAACCCCTTCTAGCAACTCCGATCTCTACTTTTGAACTGCTATTGGGGAAAGCGTTAGCAGCAACTCTACCTGCTGTGCTGGCGACCTGGGCGAGTTTTTTGCTTTACGCCATGGGTACTATGATTATGGCTGTCAGCCCAGCGGTGACTGATAAGCTCTTCGATGCAATCTGGTTGATCGCCATCTTTGTAGTAGGACCCTTGCTAGCGATCGCTGGTGTTAGCATTGCGGTGATGATCTCGTCACGCGTCAATGATCCACGAGTGGCAGAACAGATCTCAGCTGTCTTTGTCCTACCCCTAATCGGGTTGTTTGTTGGTCAGTCAACCGGTTTAATCTTCATAAATGAATCAATAATCCTTTGGATGGCGGCAGGTTTATTTGTTTTGGACCTGGCGTTGTTCGCATTTGCGACCCAGTTATTCCAGCGTGAGACCATCCTCACTCGCTGGAAATAATCCCCCTTTGCATTTTTTTCCCGGAGTAAATCCATGAAAAAATGGTCTATTTTTTTTGTCTTACTCGTATGTTTTATATTTGCATTACCGGTTTCAGCCCAAGAGGGAGAAGAATCGCTGGTATTGGACTTCAACCGCGATTTTGGTTACGGTGGTTTTGGAGGGGATATCCAGGGGCGTTTTAGCCTAAAGGTAATCTCTCCTGAGGATCTGGTTCGTGTTGAGTACTACCTCGATGGAAAACTTGTTTATGAAGGTGCTGAACCTCCCTTTAAATGGCAATTTAACACCGCTAATTTTCCTGAAGGTCGCCACACATTTAATGCCATTGGTTACAAAGCAGATGGAACCGAAGTCCATGCCACGGAATTCAGCCGTAACTTCTTATCCGCAGACAATGCTTGGAGTAATGTCGGGGATATACTTGTTCCAATCCTGGTCCTGGTGGGGTTAGCAACCCTGCTTGGTGTGCTTGTTCCTGTTCTGTTAGGACGAAAGAAGCAGTATACCCCAGGGGTTTATAGCGCGGCTGGTGGGGCGATTTGCCCTCGCTGCACCTTCCCTTATTCCAGGAACATGCTCTCCCCGAATATAGTACTTGGAAAATTGGAGCGTTGTCCTCATTGTGGGAAGTGGGCTATTGTGCCGCGTGCCTCGGCTGAAGCCCTTGATGCAGCAGAAAAAAGGTATGCAGCCGAGAATCCGGGTACAATCAAGATCCCATCGGAAGATGAGAAGTTTAAACAAATCATCGAAGACTCCCGTTATGAAGATTGAATATTATGTCTGGTAGAAAAATGAAAAGTTGTCTTAACTTGATCCAGTTCTGGTGGGAGAAAATTTTTGGTTGATCAAGGTTACAAGGAAATGCGCTTTTAGGCTCAGAGTGAATTGAGGATTTTAGATAGAGAAGAAACCATGACAGAAGAAATTATAAATGATGTAAAAAATATCAAGAAGGAACCACAAGATAATATCTCGATCACCCAGCATTCATTAGTGGTTGGGGAGAAAGAATACAGGTACACTGCCACAACTGGCACGATGATCCTCAAAGAAGAATCAGAAACTGGGGGCGAGACAAAAAACGAGAATGAAGGGGATAAGCCTAAAGCGGAAATATTCTTCATTGCCTACACGTTGGACCGAGATAATTCCGTGCCAGATGCCGTGCACCGCCAGGAGCGTCCGATAACATTTTCTTTCAACGGTGGACCAGGATCTTCCTCTGTCTGGCTACATCTTGGTTTGCTTGGTCCTCGACGAGTGGAGATGGGCGATGTGGGAAACCTTTTACCTCCCCCTTACCATCTGGAGGATAATAAATTTTCGCTATTCGATGTTACTGACCTCGTCTTTATCGATCCTGTAACCACTGGTTTCAGCCGGGTGTTAGTTGGCGAAAATCCTAAACAGTTCCATGATTTTGAAAAGGATATCTCCTCCGTAGGGGATTTTATTCGCCTATACACCACCCGTTATAACCGCTGGACATCTCCTAAGTTCCTCATCGGCGAAAGTTACGGCACGACCCGCAGTGCTGGTTTATCTGGTTACCTGCAAGAACGCCATGGTATGTATCTCAATGGGATTATGCTAGTTTCTTCTATTTTGAATTTCCAGACAGCCAGGTTCACCCCCGGTAACGACCTACCTTATGTTCTTTTCTTACCCACTTACACAGCCACTGCCTGGTACCATGACAGGCTCGACCCGGCTTTAGGACGGGACCTGCGACAAACCCTGGAAGAAGTAGAGACTTTTGCCCAAGGTGAATATGCTCATGCCCTAATGAAGGGAGATTCTCTCTCTCAAGACGAACATGACCGCATCGTGGATCTTTTGGCCTACTATACAGGTTTGCGACCAGAATATATCGAACAAACAAACTTACGTATCAATATTATGCGCTTCACCAAGGAATTGCTACGCGATGAGCGTCGAACTACAGGCCGTTTGGACTCGCGTTTTAAAGGTATTGATCGCAATGCTGCTGGCGAGACCTGGGAGCATGACCCCAGCCTGAGCGCCATCATGGGACCTTATACGGCCACTCTTAACGATTATGTCCGAACGGAGCTTAATTTCGAGTCGGACCTGCCTTATGAAGTACTTACCCAACGGGTCCACCCCTGGAGCTATGAATCCTACCAGAACCAGTATATCAATGTTGCCGAAACCCTTCGAAAAGCGATGTCGATCAATCCTCATCTGAAGGTGTTAGTCGCCAATGGATTCTACGACCTGGCAACACCCTACCTGGCTACAGTCTATACTTTCAACCACATGGACTTGGACGAGAGCCTGCGAAGTAATTACACCATGACCTTTTATGAAGCCGGGCACATGATGTACATCCACATGCCCTCCTTAGCAAAGCTGAAAGCAGACCTAGCTGAATTTGTGATTAAATCAACTTCCTAGAGGAGCCTGCCTGTTGAAGACGAAAGTGATGGACTAGCGAGTCCTTCACTTTTCTTGTGCTGTAAGGAGGGGCAAATCCAATAATTACTAGAACAACACATCTGTGCTTGGATATCTGGCTTGTTAGCCTGTGGTTTAAGGTTTACAAGTCCATATCTATTTGGGATATAGATGGTGTATACCGGTCAAGGACCTTTCCTGAATTATTAGTTGCATCAAAGTGATTTATGACTGTAATAAACTTAAGAAATTCTATTAATTCTGTGTCGAAGGAAAAGGTAAAATTCGTTTACGACTTATATAGAAGTACCTTTGGAAGCCTAAACAACAAATTTTACAGGTAAGTCTACCGATTATGTATATTTATAAAGCTTTGGATTCTCTTTGGAAGATAAAAGAAGGTTTAACTAATCGATTAAGTGTTTCTAAATGCTAATTGGATCCTATCGATAAGGAGCCTGGAATGAAGAAATTCCACTATCTGTATGCGATTGTTGCTTTATTTTTTGGAATTCTGGCTTGCACCAGCCCGCCAGGGAATCAGTCTCCTCGCCTTGCTGGAACAGTGGCGTTTGAAGGTGGTGCGCCAATCCCACAGGTAGATGCTAAAGAAGCTATCCAGACATATGCTAAGGATGTTTTGGGTTTGACCATTGAGGATTTGATGGCGGGGGGTAAGTCGGGAGAGGTGAATCTGCCCATCAATACCCAGGAAGGACTGGATGCCGTATTTGATATGGCTGGGACGACCTATTTTGGTTTCTGGAAACAAGGATTTGGATCTTTGAGTGTTGGCGATTCAACAATCACTGGCGATTGGGTTGCCGATGTCCAGGGAGGTACCATCGGGATTTATGCAGTCCGGCAGGATCAAGGCGTTCCCGAAGATGCGACAACGGCACTTAGCCTGATTATGAGTTCTTTTCCCGGTCTCACCAACTATGAATTTATCGAGTCGCAGATTGAGGAATTTGATGTTCAGGGATTTTCTTTTGCTGCCAAGCAAGTAGATGATATCGAATTGGACTCCTGGAAGGCTACTCTAACAGGGACATTCATTCGAGTAGGGGTCACACCTGGGATGCAGGATAGCAGGTCTTATGCCTGGGTCTTGGTCGCCTCAGGAGCTTTAGCCACGCCATTCCGTTGATAATAGTTGGATTTCCTCTGTTACGGATATTTTTTCGAAGATTTATGTCGAAACTCCAAGATACCAAATATCTACAAAACGAGCAATATCATACTTCAGAAAATCTGAATGCCCGTATAACCTTGCACTCGCAATTTAGCGCCAATGATTACGGCTGGTTCAAATGGGTTTTTGACCATTTTACGTTTGGTGGGAAAGCCCATGTCCTAGAGTTAGGTTGTGGTCCTGGTGATCTTTGGCTGCAGAATTCTCACCGCGTTCCGGCGGATTCGAAGATTACCCTGTCGGATTTTTCTAAAGGGATGGTGTCTCAAGCCCGTAATAACCTCACTGAGCAAGCCCCCGAATATTTCTTCAGCGTTATAGATACCCAATCGATACCCTTTGGGGAAGAAAAGTTCCATGCTGTGATTGCTAACCACTTCCTTTACCACGTCCCCGACTGTCAAAAGGCACTTGCAGAGATTCACCGGGTATTGAAACCAGGAGGTTGGTTTTATGCAACCACCATCGGTGAAAACCATCTTGAAGAAATATCTAATCTTGTGGAACGATTTGACCCAGCCGTTATTGATGTTTTTAAAAGTGATGACAGACCGTTTACCCTGGAGAACGGCAAGGCACAACTCCTGGATTGGTTTAACCAGGTTAAGATCGACCGCTACCCGGATTCTCTACTCATTACTGAGATAGAACCCCTCGTAGCTTATATCCTCTCAACAGTTCGCTTTGATCAGGTTGAGGGCAGGGATGAAGCGTTGGCAAACTATCTTATGCTACAAATGGCAGCTAGTGGCGGCGTAATTCACGTAAAGAAAGAAAGCGGTTTATTTACAGCTGTAAAGGATTGAACCTCTGGTGTTATTTGACAGCTTTGAATGCCTCTAAAGCGCGCTGCCTGGCGAAAGCATGGTCTATAATGGGGGGTGGATAATGCTTACCAATTATACAGTTAGATTTGCTTTGGAAACCTTCCGGCATCTCCCAGGGGGTATGGATATACTTATTGGGGACATTAGTCAATGCAGGAAGCCACCTGCGGATGTAAACACCATCTGGATCATATTTCTTCCCCTGCAGGATGGGATTGAAGATTCGAAAATAAGGCGCAGCGTCCGTTCCAGTTCCTGCTGTCCACTGCCAGCCACCATTGTTAGCTGCTGAATCTCCATCGACAAGGTTCTGCAGAAACCAACGCTCTCCCCAGCGCCAATCAATCAGCAAGTCTTTGACTAAGAAAGATGCAGTAATCATCCGTGCCCGGTTGTGCATCCAGCCCGTCTTTGCCAGTTGGTGCATGGCTGCGTCGACAATCGGATAGCCTGTATTCCCCCGACACCAGGTAAGGAATTCGTCTTGGTTATTTAACCATGGAATTCGCCTGTAATCTGGTCTGAAGCTTTGCCTGAGAACATGAGGAAAATGATACAGAATTGAGATGTAAAATTCCCTCCAAATTAACTCATTTAACCAGGTCTCAGCACCAAGGCGAGATTGGTCATCTGATGCTTGGGATATGGCTTTGTTTGCTGCCATGAACGCAGCTCTAACCGAGATCATCCCGAAATGAAGGTAAGGGGAGAGTTGGGAGGTGCCCTCCAGATCCATACAGTTCCGCAAGTCTGTGTACTGGTAGATTGGTGCTCCCTCCCCGGTGGTGAACAGTTTCAGCCGCTGCTGTGCGATCGCTTCTCCCGGGGGAAAGCTTGTTTGGCTTTCCTCCGATGGAGATAGCTTCGGTATCGGATCGCTGATGATATCCATTGGGGTAGGAATCTCTTTCGGTCTATGGATTAAATTGGCAGCAGTTGGATGGTGAATGCCTTTCCATGAGCGCATAAAGGGCGTAAATACGGTATAGGGGGTTCCATTTGCTTTCATAACTACCTCTGGGTGGCTGAAGCTTGAACCTCCTGTCAATACCAGCGGGAGTTTGGCACCCACCTCTTTATCGCGTTTTTGGGCGTAAGGGGTGTAATCTGCTTCGGCAAAGATCCCAATAGCACCACTTTCCTGAAAGAGCTCATTCAAAACAAATGTCGGAATTCCCTTCCGGATGATCAGACGGCTGCCACATGAAGAGAGGTCTGCTTGTAGCTGTTCCAGCCCTCCATAAAGGAAAGAAAGCCTTGACCTGGAGATTTTAGGGGATTCAATGAGGATTGGGTCTAATATAAAGACCGGGATGATACTTGAAGCGCTTTCCAGGCTAGCTTGTAAAGCCGGATTGTCCAGTAATCGTAGATCACGCCGAATCCACCAGATCGCAGGGGTCATTTATTTTTCCTTGTTGATACCTTCATAAGCCTGTTTCACGACCTTCGCGCTGGTCCTGAGGAGAGATTCCTCAATCTTCGAGAGGGAAAGGGGAAGCAATATTGTATCTAGGATACCTTTTCCGCCGACAAGGTGAGGCACAGAAATGGTCACATTGCTAACCCCGACAACTTTAGGAACCGGTGAACAAACCGTAAGCAGGGATCGCTGATCGTGCAGGATCACTTCTACGATTCGGGTGAGGGCACTGCTGATTCCATAGGAGGTGTTCCCTTTACCTGCGATAATCCTGTTTGCTGCACCACGGACACGGGCCTCGATATCTTTCCGTACATCTTCATCTGTACATATATTCCATTGGTCACAAAAGACATCAAGGGGAACACCGCCAACCGTGACCATTGACCAGGGGAATACCTCTGAATCGCCGTGTTCTCCTAACACGTAACCGTGTATATGGGGTGGGTCAATGCCCAGGTGCTGTCCTAATAAAGCCCGAAAACGAGCTGTGTCGAGGGTGGTTCCTGAACCGATGACCCGTGAGTGGTGGATGCCATAGTCATCGGCAATATCAGCCGTCAGATGGGTGAGTACATCTACTGGGTTAGTGGAGATCAGGATAATCGCATCCTGGCTATACTCAAAGATACTGGGTACTAATTTTCGGAAAATAGTTGCATTGCGCGCCAACAATTCCAGGCGGTTTTCCCCTTCTTTTTGTGCAGCTCCAGCGGTGATAATCACCACCTTGCTGCCGCTTAACTGTTCATATCCACCAGCAGACACCCTTGTCGGGTGTGCGAAAGGGACAGCGTGTAGGATATCATCTGCTTCGGCCTGGGCACGTTCCCGGTTAATGTCGACAAGGATAATTTCTCGGGCAATACCGCGCATCACCATAGCGAAAGCCGTTGATGCACCCACCGCCCCAGCGCCAATTATGCCAACTTTCATTGTAGTACTCCTCTATCAGGTTGGAAAAACCGAATGCTCTTGACTGCAACCTTTCCACCAGTTTTATCTTACCACAGCAGAACAAGGGTGCTGATCTTGGTATTTCCTATAACCCGTCCTTAATATCGCTGTGAAGTGTTGCTCCAAATGTAGAATTGTGAGTTATTTATTTATTACATGATATCTTAGGCCAAATTTATATGATTTTAGTGAGAACTCGTTAAATATATCGGTATCAAACCAGGTTAATTTTCTGAAAATCTATCCAATTACGGCAACACTTGGCAACTATCCCCCCCTCTCTTAAAATATTGGAAACTTTAAGACCAATGGATATAGAAAACAGGGCGTCCATGCTATAATCAAATTTGTCATTAGCCAGAAGATAAGTCATGGGAGCAAACCAAGCCACCACTGAGTAAACGACCTATCATGTCATTTGCCCATCTCCACGTTCATACCGAATATTCTCTTTTAGATGGCTTCAGCAATATCCAAAAATTAGTTGCTCGCGCTGCTGAACTAGAGATGCCTGCCCTTGCCATCACCGATCATGGCACGATGTTTGGTGTGATCGATTTCTACAATGCAGCAAAAAGAAGAGGGGTCAAACCGATCATTGGTGTTGAGGCTTATCTGGCCGCCCGGCGGATGCAAAACCGTGACGCCCGCTTGGATAAGAAATCAAGCCATCTCTTGCTGTTGGCGGAAAACCAGACAGGCTACCAAAATTTGCTCAAGATTGCTTCAGCAGCCCAGCTGGAGGGCTTTTACTATTACCCCCGAATTGATCATGAGTTCCTGGCTACCCATTCAGAGGGATTGATTGCCACATCCGGATGCATGTCTGCGGAAATTCCTCGTGCCATTGAACGAGGACAGATTGCCGAGGCGAGAAAGAAACTGGATTGGTATTACGATGTGTTTGGACCAGATAATTTCTTTCTTGAACTGCAAGAGCATGACATCCCCGAGCTATTAAATATCAATAAAGTCTTATTGGAGTTTGGTCCCCACTACCAGGCCAGGTATGTAGCAACCAATGACGTTCATTATATACAAGCAGAGGATGCAAAATTGCAAGACATCTTACTGGCAGTACAGACCGGGTCTTTATTGAGTGACCCGAATCGGATGAAGATGTCAAGCGCAACATATTATCTTCGGACAGCACAGGAGATGGCAGACATCTTCTCGGATGTGCCGGAAGCCATCAGCAATACATTGTGGATTGCAGAACGATGTAATATTGACCTGGACTTCAAGGGTTACCATCTGCCCGATTTCCCTGTCCCCGAGGGTTTTGACGCTGCGAACTACCTTCGCAAGCAATGTGAAGATGGCTTGGTCAGTCGCTATGGTGATCGCGTACAAGACCCTGTCATTCGCCAGAGACTGGAATACGAATTAGACATCATCAACAAGATGGGATTTGACGCTTATTTCTTGATCGTGTGGGATTTATGCGTTTATGCCCGGAAGCATGGAATTTGGTACAACGCTCGTGGTTCTGCAGCAGGGTCTATCGTTGCCTATTCACTTTATATAACCCTGGTTGATCCCATCGAACACGGCCTGATTTTTGAGCGTTTTCTTAATCCCGGCCGCGTTTCCATGCCTGACATTGATCTGGACTTCAGAGATGACCGCCGAGCAGAGATGATGGAATACTGCGCCATGAAATATGGCGACGACAAAGTTGCCCAGATCATAACATTTGGCACCATGAAAGCAAGGGCGGCGATACGCGATGTGGGCAGGGTGCAGGATGTGCCCCTTCCTGAGGTGGATCGGGTTGCCAAGCTGATCCCCAATATCCCTGGGAAGCCAGTCACCATTGGGGACGCCCTAGAAACCGTGCCCGAATTTAAGATGGCTTATAACTCAGCCCCGTATATCAGTGAATTGATCGATACAGCCAAGGGTATGGAGGGGGTGGTTCGTAATGCTGGTACCCATGCTGCCGGTGTGGTAGTTACTGATAAGCCAATAATTGAGTACCTGCCTCTGCATCGTCCAACGGGTTCTGCCCAGGATTCACCAATTAAGACAGTAACCCAGTTTGCCATGTCTGTTATCGATGAGCAGGGTTTACTCAAAGTCGATTTTCTCGGACTATCCACTTTAACGGTCATGGCTCGTGCCTGTGATTTGATCTGCGAACGACACGGGGTGGAATTTAACCTAGATAATATCCCCCGTGACGATCCTGAAACTTTCGAACTTTTAGGTCGTGGGGAGACAGCCGGTGTTTTCCAGGTAGAAGGGTCAGGAATGCGGCGTTATTTGATGGAGATGAAGCCACAGAATCTTGACCACGTGATTGCCATGGTTGCACTTTTTCGTCCTGGGCCAATGGATTTCATCCCCGATTATATTGCTCGGATGCATGGTGAGCAAGAAATCGAATACCTGGATCCAAAATTAGAACCGATCCTGGAAGAGACATATGGTATCACGGTCTACCAGGAACAAATCATGTATACTGCCATGGACCTGGCAAATTACACTGCTTCGGAAGCTGATTTCCTGCGTAAGACCGTAGCGAAAAAGAAAGAACAAGAACTGCTCAAACAAAGGGATCGTTTTGTAAGTGGTGCTGTTCAAAATGGTGTTTCAGCCGAGATCGCTGACGATATCTTTAATCAGTGGGAAGCTTTTGCTCGATACGGGTTCCCCAAGGGACATGCTGCGGATTATGGCGTCATTGCGGTCCAGACTGCTTATCTGAAAACCCATTATGCGGTGGAATATATGACCGCCTTGCTGGCAGTCGAGCAGAATAACACAGAAAAGGTTGCTCTTTATGTCGCTGACTGCCACCGAATGGGAATTGAAGTGCTACCGCCAGATATTAATAAAAGTGGTTGGGATTTCACCATAGAAGACCATGAAGACGGTACTTCATCGATCCGTTTCGGCTTGGGAGCGGTTAAGAATGTTGGGCATGGACCGGTGGACTATATCCTTGAAGGGCGAGAGGAAGGACCTTTTCAAGGTTTGAATGATTTTGTACGCCGGGTAGACCTGCGTAAAGTTGGAAAGAGAGCCCTGGAGTGCCTGGTAAAGGTAGGTGCATTTACTGCCTTTGGGCACCGCACTGCCTTGTTAGATGCCCTGGACAGGATTATGTCCATTAGTGCTTCACACTTTAAAGCTGCGGACACAGGACAGATGTCTTTTTTTAGCTCAAAGATGGGCTTGGTTGAGAAGATCGTGTTGCAAGCGACGAGTGTGGATGTCACCCGCCGCGAGCAGCTCAATTGGGAACGCGATCTCATAGGACTTTATGTCTCCGATCATCCGCTCAGTCCAGTGATGGAGGTGATCCGTAAGAATATTACTCATTCCGCTAGTGAATTAGATGAAGTAGAAGATAGACAACTCGTACGAGTTGCTGGTCTGATCACCCGTATTCGATCGCATACTACCAAGAGGGGTGATGCCATGGCCTTTGCGACTATCGAAGATATCCAGGGAGAGATTGACCTGGTTATCTTCCCCCGAACCTATGCCAAATACCAGCAGCTTATCCAATGGGACAATATTATTATGGTGGATGGCAAGGTCGATAACCGTGGGGCTGAACCGAAAGTGCTTGTCGATCGTATCACCACAGAATTCGACCAGATAACCCCGTTGGAAACTTTCGGAACCCGAAAACCTGTTCCATCTCAGCGACCGCTAAAGCCAAGCGTTTCTAAGCCAGCACCCTCACCTGGAGTCGCCAAGCCCGATCATGCTTTGGAACCTGACTCCCTGATGGAGGATGATCTGCTGGTAGGTTTCGTCACAGATTTGGAAAATAAACTCATTCCTCCACCGCCTGAAGAATCCCCCTTCGGTTGGGATGATAAAGCCACGACCCAGGAACCAACAGTCTTGGAGAGTAGATCTGAATCTATTCGTAATCCGCAAGGAACAGAGTCTCAACCCATGGCAATCGTAGATGATGAATCTCCCGAAGCTGAAGGACTCGACCAGGAAAATATTTCAGAAAGTGATCCAATGATTAAGGAGACTATTCCTTCCGCCGTATCTTCTCCTATTAGAGCGGAAGAGGTTGAAGAGGAGGATCAATCCCTACCCCTGGCACCAGTGGAAATTTCAGAAAAGGTACTCAAGCCGATCCTACCACCGATGCGGCCTGGGGGTTCTGAAGATATCCAGATGATCACAATTATCCTGCGACCCCGTCATGACAAGACCAGGGATAAGTTGCTTCTTCGTCGAATTTTTGGGATGCTGATTTGCCGGCCAGGGGTGGACCGCTTCGCCTTTCAGATCTTCGAACATGGTAAAGGGCACCTGCTTGAATTTCCCAACCTAACCACCGGCATCTGCAAAGACCTAATCGCCCAGATCGCGGAACTGGTTGGCACGGATAACGTCCGTATCGAACCGATTACGTTTCAATAGAGCAAAAATTTTTTTGGGAATACTGTAAATTGCGGAAGCAAATTCCCCAAAATTTTTTATTTGATTCTCGTTATGTATTAAACAAGATTGATGAATTCGTTTCATCGTAACAGGGTCCGATCTTCGAATGGCGGTTTCGTATTAGCGTTTCCGAGGTTTTCATCCCGAAATCTCAGCTACGAGTCGTTTATTTCCTTAGTCTGTAGGTAAAAAAAAATCAACAGGTTTTATCCAGCTTTATGGCTTTGGAGGCAGCCCGAACCGCTGGCGCTAATGGGGGTCAACTGATGCCAAAGGCTGAACTTATACCCTTTGCTGCTGGAGTCTATCCGAAGCTTACTGAAGGAAGAAGGATTGAATAAAAAGAAGTAAGGAAAAATGTGAAAGGGTGGGGGAACCTTTTCTTATTGTCTATCTTCCCTTTCACCCTGTAGGGCTTCCAGGGTGGCTAACACCTCTGCGTTCTCAGGGATGTCGGACATGGCGTGACCGTAGTGCACGAAACGTACCATGCTCGCTTTGTCGATGATGACCATCGCCGGCATACGGCCGAATTTAAATAACTTGATCTCCTGACCGTAAAGCTTCAATACGCTGTGTTTTGGGTCGGGGAGACCGTAAAACGGTAGGTCGTTCTCATGGAAGTATTTTTTAAAAGTGTCGCTATCTTCCGGGCCTACGACCAGGATCTCAGCCCCAACTTCCTTAAACTTGTCATGATCCTGGCGCAACTGCGCCATGTGCCGGCGGCAGAACGGTCAGACGAAACCGCGGTTGAAGACCAGCAAGACCTGCTTCTGACCTTTAAAATCGGATAGTGTCACCTTTTGGCCGTTGAAATCTTCAAGAGTAAAATCAGGGGCTGGGGTGTCCAGTTGTACTTTAGTGATTGTTGTATTCTCCTGTTCTTAGCTGCGACCTTCAAATATTATCTGACGCTGATCAAGGCAGATTTATGTGGAAAAATGATTAATGGCAGTTCAATGTTGCCAACCAATTTTATTTTAATAACCCTTAGGCTTGAATTCCAGAATTGTCGGTATTCTAGCCAGTGAAACACAAAAGTTTCAGATCACCGGTTGTTCAAGTTAACCAGTCCTAAGTTCTCGTCGGGTAGCCCATTTGCGGTAGGTGAATAAGACTCGGAGGGGCAAGGGGCTAAAGAGTAGCCTGGTAAGCAGACCGCGCCAACCGGGAAAATGGTTGTATTCAATATGCTCACGAATCAGGGTGGTATGGTTGTTTATTGCCTCAAAACGATGGGTGTGTCGCCAAAGCGCCATTGGTCCACTTTCCTGATTGTCCGTGAAGCCTTGATCACTTACTTGACTATGGACAGCGCGCCAGTGGACTGGTAATGGTCCCATCCACAGGGTGAAGTCGGAGATAGAACCTTCGCCCATAGGATCGAAGTGGTGCACCTGGACAAAAAAAGGAGGTGGGTTAAGCTTCTTGAGGACGCTGCTATCATAGTGGAAAATCCGTACCTTTTCCAATGAGGCATTTACTAGAAATTCGTATTCAAATATTTCCACAAGTTTCTCCAGATTGTTATAAACTTGCTTGTGAATTTACTTTTGGATTCATAGACAGCTATATTTGATTATTATAAACCGATTTGCCCTTATTGTCAATAATTTGTCATATAATTGTCAATATATGGATGGAAAACGAAGTTGTTTTTTGATAGTGTCTATGAGGTTATCTCAAAACAGCCCAATGAAGACAATCACCGATCGTCTAAGGTAATTTAACAGATTCCTTCACAACTGTGATGAATCATTTCCTTTTTACATAAAAACATCGCCATCCGGGATGATGGCCAGGAAGCTATGCCAGAGTGAAAAACGTGCTACGTTAAGTTATACTTAAGGGAGAATCAGGTTGGTTTCTCCTTGCGATTGTTTAAAATGGAGACTTGCCATGAAACCTAGAATCGAAAGTACAAAATTTGGCTCGATCACTATTGACGGGAAGACCTATGCTCATGATGTCCTTATTCACCTGAACGGGGATGTGGAAAAACGGAAGAAGAAATTATCCAAGGTAATTTACGGCACCTCGCACACTATTTCTCTGGAGGAAGCAGAATATGTATATGAAGAGGGAGCTGGTACCTTGATCCTGGGTGCAGGACAATATGGTATGTTAAACCTTTCCGAAGATGCTGCCGAGTTCTTCAAAGGGCGACATTGTCAAGTGGATGTTTTACCCACACCAGAAGCGCTTGATGCCTGGAACCTGGCAGGAGATGGAACCATTGGGTTGTTCCATATTACCTGTTAAATCGGTATCTATTGGTGATATTTCATTGGAACGATCCCTCTTTTGAATCAATGAAAAATCGGTATCAACTTGATACCGATTTTTTTATGCTTTTATGTTTTTTATCTTGGTTTCTTTGCGGGCTTTGAAATATTCAAACAACGGTGGCAGCAGGGAGATGAAGATAATGGCGAAGATTACCAGTTCAAAATTCCTCTTTACGAAGGGAAGGTTCCCGAAAAAGTAACCCAAGAAGGTGAATATCGCTACCCAGGAGATTCCTCCGATGAAATTGTAGGCGATAAAATGTCCATAAGTCATCGAGCCGACCCCGGCGACAAAAGGTGCAAATGTACGGATGATCGGTACGAAACGGGCTAGAATGATCGTCTTGCCGCCATGTTTTTCGTAAAATGCTTCAGTGCGGTCAAGGTACTCTTTCTTCAGCCAGCGGATATTACCGCTGAAGGCACGTTCACCAATATAGCTACCGATCGAGTAGTTGACCGTATCCCCGAGGATAGCCGCAAATCCCATAAGCCCGAAAATTACCCAGGGATCGAGTGAGCCGAGGGCAGCAAAACTACCTGCTGCAAATAAAAGCGAATCACCTGGTAAGAAAGGGGTGACCACAAAACCAGTTTCTATAAAAATTACAAAGAAAAGAATTGCGTACGTCCAGGTCCCATAATTGGCGATGATTGTTGCCAGATGCTCATCCAGGTGAAGGACGAATTCAATAATATAGGTGATGATTTCCATTTTCTAGTTAATCCTATTTTTCCTCTCCCACCGCAGTAGTGCTTTCACTTTCTTCCTCTAGCCTGGGCGGGATTGGTTTAATGGTTTGCTTTGAGAAGTGATTTTCTGGATCCTGAGATTTCCAGATTTCTGGTTCCACAACGGGCGGAATTATAGCATTTCTGAGTGAATAATTGCCTCGGAAGAGTAGAATGAAGCTACCTACCAAGAGTAATAGATAACCGAGGGGAGAAGCAAGGCCGATATTCTCTAAAATATCTGGATAGTTGTTCAGTCCAGGGAAAAATTCCGGCACGATCGAAAGGATGACAAGTCCATTCCACAAAGCATGGATAGCAACAGCGGCGAGGAAGGATGCACCAAGGCGAAGATATTTTTTCTGACTCCATGCAGAGGCAAGAGCCCAACCGGTGAGTCCTGTGGTGATGATGTGAATGATACTTGTTCCAATACGGGAGGCAACAACCAGAGCCCAATCCTCCCCTGAAGTTGCGGAAAGGGTCAAGTTTTCAAACAAGGCAAACCCTCCGCCACTTAACACACCGGCTGCAAAACCATGTGCTGGTGTGGGCTTGCGTCCAGCAAGCAGCCATACTCCAATAGGTTTTATCGTCTCCTCAATCAACGGTACCAGCAAGGCGATAACAACCAATCCGACATAAATTACCACAGGCTGCATTAGGTAAGGTTCCAGGGTCGTGATAATTGTATCCAAAGAAAGATTCGGGTTCGCCAGGTAGCCCTGATAGAGTTGGGAAAGCTCAGCAGAGAAACCCGGTTCACGTCCTAGGTAGGCGATGCCCATAAAACCGACAATAATAATTACTACAAATTCAATTAACAGGCTAAGCACAGGCGCGGCTACCAACCCCAGGTTGAATATTCCCCACTGGCGTTGAGCTGACCCTGTCGGCAAGCCGCGAGTCCCTAGTTTGATCATCCATAGGATGGCGATCCCAATCGCAATTACATGGATTGGTGGAAGGACGACCCAAACAATGTTTGATTGTTTCGCTGCCAGGTATCCCAAACCCAGTAACACAGTGAAGAGAAAAAAAAGGGAGGCAGGCCGGGGGATTCGGAATGTGCCCTGCACCGGTTTATTAAATAAACTGAGCGAGGAAAGTACCGCAGAAGGGATCATCAAAACCCCTATAAACGCGAACCCTGCAACCATCAGCAGCAGAGCGATTGAATCACTCATCAACCCTGGTGCATTGATGGTCGACTGTAATATCATCAGCAACAACGTGAAGGCTAAGCCCCAAAAGACCAATATACCAAAAAGACTGAGGAGAAGCTGCCAGATAGAAAGCCAACGGACAGATTGTTCTTTCTGATTTGGTTTGTTTTGGGGCATTTTTACTGACGATTGCTGCATCATATCTTATGGTTCTTTGGCACCCTTGGATGATCCGCGAATCTCATATGGGAAGCTTGGATTTTCGGGTAGGTTATTTCTCTTCGATCGTGATTGTGATGATCATGTCCCCGGGTGGCAGATTAGAACCCTGGGATGGATCTCGTGCTGTCAGATTTTTAACAACTTTCATTCCTTCAATGACTTCACCGAATATGGTATAGGCTCCATTAAGATGTTCGGCTGGTCCCAAGGTGATAAAGAACTGGCTGCCATTAGAATCCGGACCGGCATTTGCCATGGCAAGTAAGCCCTCCCGGTCAAAGACAAGATCGGGAGTCGTTTCATTTTTGAAGGCATAACCTGGCCCACCTAAGCCAGTACCAGTTGGATCCCCTGCCTGGGCTACAAATCCAGGGAGTACTCGGTGGAATATTACCCCATCAAACCAGCCATTTTTTGCCAGGAATACAAAGCTATTGACCGCCAGAGGGGCAATATCTGGGAATAACTGTACTACGATATCACCTTTCTCTGTCCGGATGGTGGCAATATAATTTTTAAGTGGGTCAATTACGACCGGTGGGCATTCGCTGTATTGGATTTCTTCCAATGCCTGTAACTGGATGATGGATTGGATGCTGTATTCATCTAAAGGTCCGTTATAGGGGGAACCGTTAAGAACAAAAAAAGGGGTTCCCGGGAGGCCGAGGGACTGTCCATATTCCCAGGTTTTCTGGACATACGAAACGATTCCCTCGCTTTTTAAATCTACTGCAAACTTTTCAGTGTCCAGGTGGATCCTGTAGGCAGCCGTGTTCACTAGCCAGGTTTCGAACTCGTCCTCAGTAAGTGAGGACCAAACCTTTTGGTTTTCAAAAAGAAAGTCGTGCATTTCCCAAAACATGTCCTGTAGCCCCGCCGCTTCTGCGGCCTGAGAGGCTAACAAAGCCTTATCGTGGATACTGGCTAAAGGGAAATAGCGGTAAACAATTCGAAGATCATCCGGGAACTGATTCTTGAGCTGCTTCAGCACGGAAGCAGATTGGGCACAGTATGGTCACTGGAAATCTCCGTACTCAATTATGGTTACTGCAGCATCATCTGGTCCAAGAGTCCAATCATCTTCAGAAATTAAAAAAATATTTGCCTGGCCTGAAGATTGCTTGGTGGATGAGCTGACCAGAGTACATTCACTCATCAAACCATTTATTGGCTGAACCGCAGAACCAGCTCCACTTTCTGGCCCTTGATTTGGGCTGGGTCCGGCAAGTTCTGTTACTGTTGTTCCAACGACTGTGCTTGATGGAGTATTCGTGGTTACCCTAGGCGTATACCCATGGATTCCGCTGCAGGCATTCGATAGGAGACTGATCAATACTGATAAGATGAATAAACCTTTTCTCATTTTTGCTCCAAATTTGGCCAATATCCGCTCATTTTACCAGGATTAGAGTTTATTATCATTGCACAATTTCTGCTTAAAGATCCTCCTAATAACCTTATTCTCCTGCTTCCACTGCGTTCATAAGCTGGTCAAGTGACCACATCCAGGATATACGGTTAAGAAAGACGGCGAGGGATGAACTCTGGGCGCGAAGTCTACGCACTGCATCACCAATAGGATCTTCTGTTGCTCCAGCGTGGCCGCCTGGTTCGTCTGCGTAAGCACCATAAAAGGCAAAGTATGCCTGGTTTAACTTGCGTATATGATAACCATGTTCCCAGAACATCTGTCGTTGTGCTTCCATATAAGCTTCTGCCTCTTTAATTCTTCCTTTCAACAGGAGCTCATCAGTCATCAAGCGGGTTTCGTGCATCTCTGATCTGAAATCAAAAGAAGGGGTTTTTGGAGGAAGGTCGTTTTCTTCGCTGTTTTCTGTTGAAGGCGTTGGTGGCAGAGGTACAAAGCCTGGATAAAATTGTTCGATCACAGCCCCGCCGATCTCTTTTTCGGAAAGATTCGCAACAGTTTCATTGATTATCCTTAATTCAGGACTGGTGCTATAACTCGCTCCGAGTGGTCTGAGGGTTAGGAAATTGTGCACCCACTCGTGGGATACAACCTCTGCTAACCAATTAATATTGCTTGTCTCCATGACCATCGTTGGATACAATCCTATTCCTCCTAAGCCAACGACCAATGATGATACGTCAAGTGATTCTTCCACCTCATTTTCAAGCGCTTCCATGCCTGCGATAGTGATTTCGGGATCGATAGCGATATTGGCATCTTGACGGATGACATTTCTAGGGGAAACCACAAGCCCACGTGGCACTGCACTGATGTGGTACAAAACAGGAGGAACTGACTGTCCAAGGATTGTCAATCCAAGGTCAGATATTATTTCGCTCACCTGGTCCTGTAAAATCGACTCAGCCAACGGGGCAAGCGCCTCTCTTTGGATGTTTAGATCTTGGAGTTGTTTCCGAAGAAGGGTAGATGATGATTTGGGATCTGATATTACTGGATTTGAGTATATATCGTAAATCTGAGTCTCTACCTGTTGGATCTGGTTATTGAGCGCCAGATAGTCAAGGACGAACTTGGAAAGTTCTTCTTGAGGCAGATAATTCGCTGTGCCCAGACTCATTTGCTGCAACTTGATTCCAAGGGCATCAAAAGTCCAGGTTACGAAATCGAACTCGATCTGCCTGGTAAAGGACCTTATTTTCTCTAGCTGGTTCTCAATTTTGACATCACTACGTTGTAATAAGATAACGCCAGCCAGGACGATGAATACCAAACAGGCGATTTTTTTTGTTGTTTGCCAGAGGTTTGCAAGAATTAACATCTCGAACAGATTTTATCATGACCAGGTTAACTGAATATGAATCACTTGAACTTATGACCCTACCTTGAGCATTGGCTTGAGTCGCTTGACAATCCATTCTGGTGCGAGTAAAATGTCCCCTGCCTTTTGAGGCACTTTGTTACCAGGCCGAGATAGCTCAGTTGGTAGAGCACGCGACTGAAAATTGCGGTGTCGCCAGTTCGATTCTGGCTCTCGGCACTATCGGGTTTGACCGATTTGCGGGCGTAGTTAAGTGGTATAACGTCTGCTTGCCAAGCAGAAGGCCACGGGTTCGAATCCCGTCGCCCGCTCAAGAGATTGCTGATTGTAGATTGTAGGTTGTGGATTGATCGTTATCGGCAATCTTCATGATACGATCAGTAATTTTTTTTGGCGTCGTCGCCAAGTGGTAAGGCAGAGGTCTGCAAAACCTTTATCGCGGGTTCGAATCCCGCCGACGCCTCAGATAGAAAGACGAGCTTGTATAGGCTCGTCTTTTTTATTCCTGTAATTCAGAGTGAATTGTTATAGGTGTGTGGATTACATTCAGCTTTTACCTTGTCTCGTATTTATATAATCAATCACAATTGGAAACTTTGTTACTTTTCAATCGACTATTCTAGTAATCGCTTTCCTGGCTAATTTGTCCGCACGCTCGTTTTCACGGTGTCCTCCATGACCACGTACCCAATGCCAGGAGACTTCGTGTTTCTTTGTTACCCTTTCTAAGGCTCGCCATAGATCCTGATTCTTCACGGGTTTGTTATTTGCTGTTTTCCATCCTTTTGCTTTCCAGTTCTTCAGCCACTCAGTGATCCCACGGCGCATATATTGTGAGTCGGTATAAAAATCCACCCGGCAAGGTTGCTTGAGCGCCTCAAATGCTTTGACAGCCGCAGTAAGTTCCATGCGATTGTTGGTGGTATCTTTCTCTGTTCCAGATAGTTCCTTTTCATGTTGATCATAGCGAAGTAAAGCTCCCCATCCACCGCGTCCTGGGTTGTTGCGGCAAGCACCATCTGTGTAAATCTTTACATGTGGGAGATCTGGCATGATTAAAACCTAAGGGTAGTAAGTTTCAGCAAGGAAGAAACGATAACAGATTCTGGATTGACAAAGCAACGGTAGAAATCAGAAATCATCTAGATCTCCAAGTCTGCCACCTGGGCTGCTATCGCCTCCCAGGTCAGGCAAGGCTTCTTCGATTTCTTCGGGGCTTTGACCTTTTTCCAGACGATCGACCACCTCATCAAATTCTGGTCCCATTTCTTCCCCCATCTCATTGCTCATCTTGCGCATCAAACGTCCTAATGCTTTGGGATCATCTTCCAACCCTGACAGGGCTGATGGATCGCTAAAATCCGAAGCCAGATCGTCTATGCGGCTGTCTTCCGACTTGGCAATACGGATGCGACCGATTTTGCGTTGCACTTTTATGCTATCGCAATGAGGACAATGAACCTCTTGGGTGCCATATTCTTCATAAGACAAGAACAACTCAAAACGCTTACGGCAGTTAAGACATCGATAATCATATGTGGGCATTAGTACCTCCAACCATTTATATCAAAAAGTATTATAATCCGTGGACAAAGGAATTTATATGAATTCTGAGTTAAAAGAACCGTTGCTTCAACATCATACTGAGCCTTTGCTGATCGTGATATCCGGTCCCTCGGGAGTGGGAAAAGACAGTGTTGTCAATTGTATGGCGGAGAGACATTTGCTTTTCCATTTTGTGATTACTGCTACCACTCGTCTCCCCCGGGAAGATGAGACCCATGGGGAAGATTATTTCTTCTATTCCAAGGACGAATTTGCGGATATGATCGAGCAAGGTGAACTTCTGGAGTATGCAATCGTTTACAATGATTTCAAAGGCATACCCAAATCTCAGGTCAGAAAGGCCTTCAACAGCGGAAAAGATGTTGTTATGCGCCTGGATGTACAGGGGGCAGCTACTGTGCGAGAAATTTATCCTGATGCCTTACTCATTTTCCTGGTTACAGGGACCGAAGAAGAATTGGAAAATCGCCTTAAGGATCGAAAAACTGAAAAACCTGAGGGATTGAAGCTGCGGATCGCTACGGCCCGGCAAGAACTGAAACGTGTTGTTGATTTCGATTATGTGGTGGAAAACCGCGACTCAAAGTTGGATGAAACCGTAGATACAATTGAAGCAATCATCAACGCGGAACACCATCGAGTAAAACATCGTAAGGTACAGATTTGAGTCAACAAACACCGCCGCAGGAGGATAACGACGGAACGCGAAGAAGCAGTCCAACGTTTCCTAATCGAATACCAGTTAAACTACCAGATATTCGACCAGTGGTTTCCTATAGCCTATTAGGATTAACTGTGTTGGTCTTTTTATTCCAATCAGCAGGGGATTTCTTTTTTCAGACGGACATTCTGGTGTTGTATGGGGCGAAGATTAACGAGAAGATTTTTCAAGGAGAACTGTGGCGTTTAATCACGCCCATATTTCTTCACGGTTCAATCCTTCATATCGCCTTCAATATGTATGCTCTTCACATCCTTGGACCGCGTTTGGAACGTTATTACGGTCACTGGCGTTTCCTGACACTTTACCTGCTCAGTGGTTTTGGTGGCAATGTCTTCTCGATGATGTTCACCGATGCACCCTCATTGGGCTCTTCCACAGCGATTTTTGGTCTGATTGGTGCCCAAGGCATATTTTATTATCATAACCGGAAAATATTTGGTCCCGCTGTCCGACAGGCTCTAAATGGCATTATTACCATTGCGGTTGTTAACCTTATCATTGGTTTGAGTCCAGGAATAGATAACTGGGGTCATATTGGAGGATTAGTGGGTGGAGTCATTTTTTCCTGGCTGAGTGGTCCACTGCTTGATGTGAAGGAGATGTATCCGGTATTTGTGTTAGAAGATCGCCGCGAATCCAAAGATATTATTCAGGGGGCTGTCATCGTTAGCGCTTTTTTCGGACTGCTCACAGTTGGTGCGTTATTTCTAATGCGCTAAATCCCTCTACGCTGGTGAGTAGACTATGATGGGGATGTGCGACCTCGAATAGATGCTATGATGGGGGTTGATGTTAACCGCCTTTTCATCTACAGGGTGAACAGCTGCGAGAACTAAGCTGAACACTTTGATCGTTATGGTCAAGCCCTTCGCATAACAGGCGATTTTGATATGCTGATCCACATCTTCCCACCCCAATTCTAGCAGTTCCAAGCGTGCCCGGTCATTTTAGTTTTAATCTGATCGCCCACGATATTAGTTCCCTGGAAAGAGATGAGCTGTTCATTACCATCGGTAATTAGTGAGGCTATTCCTCCAGGGTTTTTAATTTCCCTTTGTTCTAAAAGGCTATATTTTCCTCCCAACCCATTTCTTCGAACATCTGCCAGGCCTGGTCGATAGGAATAGCTGTGGTTGGGTCGTTTAAAACAGCCTGGAATGCCAGGTTTTTGTCATTTGCCAAGGCAGCTTCGATGATCATCTCCTGGTTGCTGATGTGGCGGGAGACCAAGGCGTGTACACCATCAGGTAGATTCCCAGCCGCTAGTGGTTGAACATGATCCTGGCTAAATAAGGCATTGGTCTCTACTACAACATCGAGTGGTAGGTTGGCGATCTGACCCCGGTTGGCAAAATTTACATTCGTGACAAAATCCCCAAGGCCAAGGAGTGCTTGGATCTGGCGAGCCATTTCCTCACCCGAATCGCGAAAACTCCATTCCAATCCTCCGGAGAGATAGTTCTGCACCATTTCCGGGATCCACTGCCACCGTTCGATCCGCCAGGAAACGGGGGTGCGGATGACGCCCCAACGGAAGAGTTCTTCTGGCGAGTGGATAAAGCCTGGTATAAATTCTGCCAGGTGGCGGTCTCCGGCGGCAGCTAAAATTCCAAAGCGCTTGAAAAGTTCGAACTTGATCTGATCCGCATCATGGAACCAATTGCGAGCAGACTCAACTTCTTCCTGGGTATAATGTCGCAGCACTCCTGGCTTTTGGATGTGCTTCTTGACGATAGCTAGCAGGTCCTGTCCTTGATATTTTGCCTGGTTGATCCAGGTAAAATGGTTGATGCCAAAAACGTTGACCCTGATATCTTCGCGAGCTGGTGTTTCGGAAAGGGATAGGTATTGGCGTGCCAGGCTTGCCAACAATTGCTGGGTGCCAAATACCTCGTGACAGCAGCCGAAAACCTTCAGTCCAGGCGCTACCCTGGTCAGGGTTCGGGTGCAGATCGTCATCGGGTTGGTATAGTTGATTACCCAGGCATCTGGACAATAGTCAGCGATCGCTAAAGCAATACGAGTGTAGATTTTGACTGATCGCAGGCCTCTCATCAGACCAGGAGCGCCCGTTGTATCCCCAACAGGAAAGAACAAGCCATGTTTCTCGGCTACCGCAATCTCATCCGCCATCATTTCCAAAGGACCCGGTTGGATGGAGAGGAAGACGAAATCAGCGTCAATCAAAGCAGATTCCATGGTTTCCACAGCTTGATACTGCCATTGAGAATGTACACCATCCAGTTGCTGGATCCAATTCCCAAAGGTTTCGTTGAGTTTGGCAGCTGCCAAATCGATATCGTATAAGCGGACTTCTCCGTTCAGGTCTCGACATTGCGCCAGGTCATTCATCATGATATGAGCCCAGCTGCGGCTACCACCACCGATATAGGCGATCTTCATATAAATTCCAGAATCTGTCATAGCTATCCTATTAATCCTTTCGAATGATCTTAAAAGAAGGCAATCATGTCCTCTGTGATAGACCGATCCAGGCAGTCGTGGCATAGAAATACATTGGGACTGTCCAGATCCAACAGGTGCGAATCTACCTGATCTCTGGGCATGGGGGTTGCTCCTTCATATCGGCAGTGCTTCTGGACAACCTGCATCATCCAGCGCATACGACCGACGCCTGTGTCCCGGCAGCCCAGGGAACCAGCAGTTGTGATCTCCAGGCCGCCAGTTTGACCCGCATCGCGAAAGTTGTCGAGTATGCAGGTCTTGATTTTTTCTGGAGCGCCATTAAGCAGTAGAAACGGGGGTACATGACCGTGAATCATGGCGTCTGGCATCTTCTCTCGAATCAAGGCAACCGCGACTTCTGGACCAAAGTTGACTTCACGAATTCCTAAAGCGTACTGGTCTTCCAGCAGTTGCCCCATGGCGCTATCGGAGTGCTGATAGCGAGGAGCATCTCCAGGTGCCATGGCATCAAGTACTTTCTCTAAAACTGGCACGCAATATTCCTGGTATAGCTTTCGGTTAAACAAGGCGCAGTTATCGTCCGTGACCCACCACCCAGGTTGGGTATTACCGCTGAAGACTCGTAGGATGGTATTGAGCTCGACCATTTTTTCAGCCAGGATATCTCAAAAACGTCTCATCAGCGCAGGATGGTCATAATACCAAAAGAAGATCTTTTCCGCATTCAGTACAGAGGTCATGATGGTTACCGGACCGCGGCTACCAGTACCCAAGAAGGGAACCTCTTTTCCCGCATCCTTTCGAGCATCCCATTCCCTGAGGAATGGCACTGGAAGAGCCCAGGTTTGCATGTTTATGCTTTCGGCACGGTCTAAAATTCGAGAAAACGCCTTCGGATCCGTGGTCACCGGTATGAGCCAGGGCTTACGCCCATCGTGGTATTCAAAATTACAGCCGAACAGATTCTCAATCCGTTTCGGGTTGTGTTCCCAGGTGTCTTCCTCAAAAAAAGAGCAACCAATGTATTCTTCGGTGATCTTGTTAACCTGGGGGTGTAAACTATCGCGATAGGCTTTTTCATTGTAGTAGCGCAGAGTGGAGGGGATCGCCATGAATTCGAATAGCCAGTGGTCATCGGGGGAGAAATGAAGACCGCAGCGAGGCTTCTTGGTGGTTAATTTAGTACAAATCAGGTTTTCTTTCCAGAAAGTATGGGGGTCAAGATCGACCGTCAGATCCATAAAATCCGGTTCAATGTGGAGCATTTTTAAATCGAGCTCTCCAGATCAGTAATGTCCCGCTCGACTACGACTTTTGCGAAGTGAGAATTTTGGATTAGTTGTTGTAATTTTGCGGTATAGGCCTTGTCATCCATGGGGATCTCGATGGGATGCCCCAGGAAGGAGGACAGCATGATGGCGTTGGCTAGGGTGAGTGAATGTATGCCTTCCATAGCCGGGGCAATAAGTGTTTCTCCTTTACGGATGGCATTAGCAAAATTCTCAATGACCAGTCGATGACCAGGTTGCCCGTGATGCTGGTATGGTACTTTAATTTGCAGGTTCTCAACTGGTTCATAGCCACTATTGGAGGTCTCAATTTGTTCGAACATCGAATAACGGTTGCGGTAGAAGATCAAGCACCCGTCTTCAAAGACTAATTTCCCTCTCTCACCGATAATTTCCAGCCGATTCGTACCGGGGGATTCCGCTGTGGAAGTGATCAGGTGACCAATCATACCGTTTTCATATTCCATGTAGGCGGTGACTTCATCTTCGACTTCGATCTTGTGATATTTACCTATGGCAGCGAATCCAGTTACTCGCTTGGGTATACCAACAAACCATTGAAACAAATCCAGGTTATGTGGGCTTTGGTTGAGTAAGACGCCCCCCCCTTCGCCTTTCCAGGTGGCGCGCCATCCACCGTTATCGTAATAGTGCTGGGTTCGAAACCAATCTGTGATGATCCAGGTCACCCTGACCAAACGCCCCAGTTCGCCCTCATCGATCAAGGCTTTGATCTTCTGCCAGTAGCCAAAGGTGCGTTGTTGGAACATGGCAGCGAAGACCAGATTGGGCTGTGCCTCTAAGGATCTTTCATATACATTGATCATTTCCTGGGCTGCCTGGACGTGAACAGCGATTGGTTTTTCGATCAGGACATGCAGTCCGCGCTGAAAGGCATCTATTGCGATGGTGGGATGGTCATAATGTGGGGTGGCGATTAACACCGCGTCGAGAGCTGACTTATCCAGCATTTCAACATGGCTGGTGTACGAAGGGACACTATACATCTTGGCGTGTTTATCCGCTTTACCCTTGTTGATATCGCAAATTGCTGCCAGTTCCGTGTTTTCCAAGGCATTGATATCTCTGGCGTGCAGGCTGCCCATTACGCCTACACCAATTACACCAACTTTTATTTTTGTCATTGTTAGCTCCAATTGAAAGCGGATGTTCTTTTCCGCGGAAATCAGCGCTTGTCTTCGTGTTATTTCAAATTTCCCAGACGATTCGCCATGTTCTCTGCCTTGATCGCTAGTTCCATTGCCAGGAAAGAATGGGCCTGGCTCATAGAGGTCTCGGTACGGTTGATTATATCGTCCACTAGCGCAGGAGCGTAAGGAAGGGGTTCATTTTTACAATCGAGGTAGTGAATGCCTTGTTTATTTACCAGGAAGAGATGCTCTCTGCCGGGACGTCCAGCGATATCGATGTATTTACGAAGTTCGATATAGCCCTCAGTGCCGGTGATGAACAGCCTTCCATCGCCCCAGACCCCCAAACCGTCTGGCGTAAACCAGTCCACCCGGATATAGCCCACGCTGTCATCGCCACGCACCAGTACATCACCAAAGTCTTCTAATTCAGGGTACTGCGGATGGTGGAAATTTGCGACCTGGGCGGAGACGATCTCAGCGGTAGTTGACCCGGAGAAGTGCAGGAACTGGTCGAAGTTGTGGGAGCCTATATCAGTAAGGATGCCACCGTATTTTTCTTTAATAAAGAACCACTCAGGTCGTTGGGGTAAATTACGCTGATGAGGTCCAAGGCTGAGTGTCTGGATCACCTTCCCGATGGTGCCTGCTTGAATGAGTTCATCTGCTTTGGTGGCTGCCCTACTCCAGAATCGCTCGCTGTAGCAAACCGAATAAACCTGCCTGGTCTCAGTCTGTACGCGCCGAACTTCCTCAAGTTGTTCTAAAGTAACCATGCCTGGCTTGTCGACCATATAATCCTTGCCGTGCTGCATCACTTGAATCCCCATAGTAGCGCGTTCGACGGGGATGCCTGCGTTGAGTACCAGCTGGATGCTTTCATCTTCCAATATTTCTTCCAGGGTTTGGACGCGAAGGATCTGGGGGTAAGCCTTAGAAAACTGAGCCGCCAGATTATCCTCGAGGGCGAAAAAACAAACCGCCTCAGCACAAACATCCAGCATACTTTGAGTCTGTCCATAAATATGACCGTGGTTGAGGCCAGTGATGGCAAATCGGATTTTTGGTTGAACCATTTGTAAATGACACCTCGTCTTTCGTTCAATGATGACTATCACCCGTCTAGACAAGTCCGCGCAAGTCCCACGTGCACGTGCCAGGATGGCTTATTAATCAAAAAACAGGATCACTTTGTTACGAATCAGATTATGACCATTAATAAACCCTGTGCTCATATTCCATTATCCCTTAACCGCTCCTTCGACCATGGCTCTGAAAAAGGTGTGCCGGGTGAAGAGGAAAGCGACGACCATCGGCATGGCGATAATGATACAAGCTGCAGCAATGACCTGTAGATTAATGATATTCTGACTGAGAAAGTCATAAAGGCCAAACATGGCGGGTTTGAATTTGTTTTCTGGTAGCAACAGGTAAGCGACGATGAACTCGTTCCATACACTCACGAAGGTCATTAAAAATACCGAGACAATCCCAGAGGTAGACAATGGGATGGTGATTCGGAATAGTGACTCTAAATGGGTACAGCCTTCCACTAGAGCAGCTTCTTCCATCTCCACCGGGATGGTATCAAAGAAGCCTTTCATGATCCACACGCTGATTGGCAAGAAGAAACCTATGTAGATGAAGATCAGATATAGGCGGTCATCAAAGAAGGGCAGGGCTTTTCGCAAGTTGATACCCATCTGGTAAATGGCTAACAAATTGGTCAACAGTGGGACGCCTGTAATGGCATACATGGCGATCATCAAGGCATCATGCCCTCGGAATCGATATCGAGAGAAAGCATAACCAGATAAGCTGGCAAGTAGGCTAACTAATAGGGCGGTACTGGAGGCGTATAAGAAGGAGTTAGGGATATAAATCCGGAGCATGCTGCCGGTTAGTTTGAAACCCAAGAGGGCGTCTTCATCTGCCTTGAGTGCGAAGACTCGCTGGTACCCTTCTGTTGCCCAACGGCAGGCACTGAGCTCGAATTTGCTGGTGGGCGTGTCACAAGGGAAAAGGATCGGAGGTTTACGGGTGATATCGGCCTGCTCTTTGAAAGAAATGATGATGGTGGTGGCAATTGGGATCATGGCAATAAAACAAATTACAATCAGAGCCAAATTAACCAGGCGGTTGATCCAGGCAGTCCGTGACCATTTGGTGAGGTTTAACATGTCAACGGCTCCTTTCATTGACACGAGTGATGCGCAGAACACCCATAATAAGGATCCAGTTGACAATGGCAAGGATAATGGCCAAAGCCGCAGCCTGACCGAATTCAAAGCGGGTCCACCCTAGGGTGTAGAGCAGGTAGCTAAGCACATAGGTGTTGGTACCTGGTCCACCGCCTGTAAGGCTAAAGACCATTCCGACCCCATTCATGCCGCCCAAGATCAGGTTAAAGATGGCGACCACCATAGCAGGCAGGATCAAGGGGATGGTAACGTACTGCGCAAGACGAAGGCTATTTGCACCATCAATTTTGGCGCTTTCGACCACTTCTTTGGGAACGGTTTGCAGAGCAGCTAAAATGAGAAGGGTTACAAAAGGTAGGGCTCGCCAGCTAGCTGCCAGGATCAGGTAAATCATCGCCGGGGAGGGAGGGAAGGGGAAATTTCCCACCCAGGGCGCCGGTCGATTGGCGGTCAGGATCGAGATCCCGTTCGGGGGGAATAAATTTGGATTGCCGAAAACATTGTTTAAAACACCATATTCTGGGACGACTAGCAAGCGGAAAACCAAGCCGGCGATGATGTCGGAAATGATCCAGGGGATGAAGAGGAGGGTGATGTAAAGCCCAGATAAGCGTACATTCTGCTTGAGCAAATAAGCGATCATGAAAGCAGCGGTTACCGTAAACACGGTATAACCCATCAGGAAGATGATCGTATGGCCTACACTTGAGTTAAACAGGCTGGTTTTTAAGAGACGAGTGAAATTCTCAAAACCCACGTATTGCCACCCTTGCGGGGTGCGCTTCTGGAAACTGAGCCAAGCCGTATAGAAGGCTGGATAAAACTGAACAATAATCAAGACAATGGCGGTAGGTAGGATCAACCAAAAAGGCAGGTATTTTCGAAACCATAGACGCACGGCTTCAACAGAAGAATTTTTTTTCATGCGCTGTCCTTTTACAACCAAAGATCTGAGTGAGGCATTCACTGAGGATGAATTCTTCAAGGAGAATCATACCAGATGACGATAATTTACAGACAGGTTTTTTACTCTTGTAACCTTATCTTCTTCCTTAAGGTTTGTGATTAAATAAACTGGTTACGTGCTTAGTTTCCAGCATTGCCGGCTTCTTCAGCCTAGGTTGACTCCGTTAAGAAATTTGCTTTTACTGTGAGTGTAATTTAGCATGAAAGAACAATCGATGTGTGCGGGGGTTTTTCCAGTTTCAAGCAGAAATCTGATCGATTTCTAGCAAAGTAGCCACACCCACCTTTTTGGTAGCTTGAAAACAATCTGGCGTTTGGCTTGCGATCTTGAGAGACTTGATCAATGTTGGGTTGTTTTTATAGTGGTCTAAATTGCTGACAAACCAAAAGACGACTATTAAAAAAAGAAAACGGCAGTTTACCAGAAGTTCTACAGAATGTCACAAATTAATAATTGGCGTTGTACTCATCCTGAACCCGGGTCAGTTCCGTTATGATGTCAGCGGTTGGATCCTCTTTAATCAGTTTATACACGACATTCATGATCATTTCAGCTGCCACTTCTCGATTCTCAAGTGTGCCATGCCAGGGGGTACAGACACTGCCACTTAAAGCTTCGGCTGCTGCCTGATAAAATGGAATCTGGAATTGTGGGTCTGCCAGTATGGCTATGTTGGCTGGGAACCCTGCACCAGGACCTATTACAAAAGCGGGGTTTTGTTGAGGGCTCATGATCCAATTAATAAAGTCATGCGCAGCCTCAACATTTTTAGCACCCGTCGGAATGCCAAAACCTGAGATATCATTCCCACACCCCGGCGTTTTTCCATCGGGTGCGAACATTGGCGCTAAGACCACATCCCCAGCAGCGATCGCATCGAGCATATCCTCCTCGTTGCCCTTTTCGTACCTGGTACCATCAGGTGCAGTGAGGGGATTGATGTAACGGTAACCGAAAAGACCAGTAGGGATCGACCCTGCCGAAGCGTCCTTAAAGGAATCCTCTTCGATAAAACCACCTGCGAAGACGGTCTCAGGGTTGTACCCTTTCTGGACAGTCATGCGCAGGAACTCAATCGCTGCCACGGTCTCAGGAGAGGTGAGCTGCATATTGCCCTCTCCATCATCGAAGGTGCCGCCGAAGGAGGAGACCAGTGTCCAGACCATACGGCTCGTTCCAGCCCCACCATAAGCTGTAGAACCAAAATAAGTCCAGGCGTAGAGGCCCTCTGCTTTCAACCGATCCGCTTCCACGACAAATTCTTCAGGGGTCGTAGGGTATCCGTTAGGGAATCTGTCCCCCCAGACATAGACCAGGGTAGGACGAGTTGCCATTGGAATACAGAGTAGGCTGCCGTCTGGTGCTGTACAGGACTTCAACGCCCCGGGATCCATATCTTGATACCATGATTGGATTTTAGCCCACTCTGATTGATCCTGCAAGGCACCATTCCGGTAATACTTCATAAAGCTACCGCCCCCCATTTCAATAATATCCGGTACGGTACCGTTAGCGATTACAGCTGCAAGTAATTCCTGACTCATCCTATCCCAGGCCTTGGGTCGGTTAATCCAATTCCATTTCCCTTCGAAGGCTTTATTGAACTGTGGGATGGTGTTACGGAGGTATTCGTTTCCGACGCGCTCATCGCTGGCTGGGTCTTCATTGGTTTCATCATATTGGAACCAGGTCAGGAAATCCTTTTCGGTGTTCTCCAGTTCGGCTGCTTTGGCTTCTGCTTCAGCGGCTGCTTCTTTAGCGGCATCAAGTGCTACCTTTGCAGTTTCCAATTCTGTCTGAGCAGTAGCTAGTTCGTCAGCAGCCATCGATTCCAATTCTTCTGCCTTGGCTTGCGCTTCAGCTAATGAGGCTTCCATTTCTGCCAGTTTTGCCGTTGCAGCTTCAGCTGTTTGTTGAGCGAGATCATTTGCTGTGGGTGCTTTAGCACCGCAAGCGACCAGTGTCATATTCAACAGGGTAAAAATTAGAATGAACAAAAGGGATTTAAATAATTTATTCATTCGTATACTCCTTCGCAATTGTTTTTTTGAAGTTGTTATTCGCAATGAGAGCGTTTTCTGGGTAGCTTTATCAAGATTAATTTTACCGGAAGTTACAAGAATTTTTTAGTAACCCGATTTATTATAATTTAAAGTAAGAAATAAATTAATTGACACCTAATGGTTTATGCCTGATCTAGCATTATACGATGTTTGTATTCATAGAATATCAAGATTAAGGATTTCTAATCCCATAGAACTAATAAACCCCATTTCTTCTGCGTGGTGACTTTAAACCCTGATGGCATTCAGTCAATAGCAACTTTTCACCCACCATTATAAATGCGTCACTTTTTGCCTGGTCCTCCTCCCACAACAATTGTCTGCACTGCACTACTCGAAGTACAAAAAAAACGATAACAGGATCAATAAAAGTACTATTCCCAGGCCATCCTCAACCACTAAAAGTTATCAGCTGGGTTAGTAAACGAACTGGACTTTTGCAGTCTAGCAAGTTTGGGTGAAATTTGCAATTTAGATTTATTGATTCGCCAAAAAAGGATTTCCAGGTAGAAATTTACCATGGATTTCGTCACCCACAAATTCCATGTCCTGGACGATAATCCGACCATTTGCCAGGGTTATGATGGGATACCCCTCCAGTTTAAAGCTTTCATATGGGGTGTAGTCAACATTTTCATGCAGCATATCAACCGAAAGCGTTACCCGTTTCTCAGGATCAAAGATGACGATGTCCGCATCCGCCCCAACCACTAATCCCCCTTTTCTCGGATAAAGACCGAACATTTGCGCTGGTCCTGTTGAAACGACATCAACCCATTGGTTTAATGAAATGCGACCCATTTGCACCCCGTAAGTGTAGATCAAAGCCAAACGGGATTCTATTCCCGGGATTCCCCCCGGGATGTCGGTGAAAGGTGGTAGATTATCTAATGTGCGACCCAAATCCTTCGTTCCCTTATAAAAAAAAGGGCAGTGGTCAGTCCCGACGGTCTGAATAATTCCCTGATTTAATGCCTGCCAAAGTGCTTCCTGGTCAGTCTCTTTGCGTAGAGGAGGTGAACAGATATATTTTGCTCCTTCAAAACCTGGCGCATCAAAACAGGTGTCTGATAGAACAAGGTATTGCGGACATGTTTCTCCAAAAGCAGCCTGCCCTCGTTCTTGCGCACGAGCAATCGCTTCAGCGCCTCGTTGGGTGGAAACGTGGACAATGTAAACTGGCGCTTTTGTTACCTCGGCTAGGGAAAGAACGCGCTCAATAGCTTCCCCTTCTGCAGCCGGTGGACGGCTAACAGGATGGTATTTCGGTGCGGTTTTTCCAGCTTGAATGTATTTTTTTCTTAGGTGTTTGATCATTGCATCATTCTCGGAATGTACAATGGTCAAACCACCAGCTTCCCTTATTTTCTCCAATGCCGTTAATAGTTGAGCATCATCAAGAGCCATTGCGTAGGTTGTATAACATTTGAATGATGGTAAACCAGACGAAACGATTTCTGGGATTTCCTTCAGCGTGCCACGATCAACTCTGTTGATGGTCATGTGCAATCCAAAATCGATCACTGCCTGATTTTCAGCCAGGATTTTACGAGATACAAAGGCATCCATTAATCGTTCGCCGGGTACCGCTTCCACAAAATCGATCACCGTGGTTGTACCTCCACAGGCGGCAGCACATGTACCTGTAAACCAGTTATCGCTGGAAGTGGCAACCGGCGTCGGCATTTCCAGGTGGACATGCGGGTCAATTGCTCCTGGGAGTACTAGCATACCATCCGCATCAATTATTTGGTGTCCAGGCAAGTTTTCACCAAGCTCAGCGATTTTTCCAGCGGTTACTCCAATGTCAAGCCTGAGTGTTGTGTCACTACGCACCAGCAGCCCCCCTGAAATCACAAGGTCATGCATCACCTACCTCCATAAAACTCCTAAATATCTGGCTGGTTCAAAAAAATTCATCAGGGGAAAAATTTTGCAGTCCGACATTGTTAAATATTACGAAGATCAACGCTGAAAATACGGAAATTTATATGATTTTTTGCTTAATATTACCAGTTTTATGGATATATTCAAGATATTCTGCTTGCGCCTACGATCGTCTACGTTCCAACTGGTGAAACAGTCAGGTGGCTAGGGAAAATTGTAAAAAGTTTCACCCCTCGCAAGATCAGGATTTCGACAGGGATTCCTCGGCGAGACTGAACTCGAGCTTGCCAGCAGTGAAAGAAAATTGTTTCATTGCGAATGGGCAGGAACATTAATTACTGGTGCCCGTCTTCGTAAATGATTTTAAAGCCGCGGTTTAAATAATGGCGGAAGTGCATCTGTCCTGGGATTTCCGTTGTTTCTACCAGGATGCCTTTTGCATTTATCCTATTATATAGAAAACCACGAATTCTTTATTCGGCTAAAGGAACCAGGGATAAATGACCACTTTCGTTTGTTTCGATTTCATTGCGTTCCCAATACATGGGGAAATATTGGATCAATCGCCAGGGGTCTGCCATATCGATATAATGAGGGTGGTAGGGATGTCCAGATTGACCGGTGGTGTGCATGGTCAACGAGTTACTTAGGTTGCTGAGGTCAACAATCATTCTCATGGAAGGGACATGGTTTACCTGGTAACCCTGGAGTGTACTCCATCCCGTCGCATTCACTATTGCGCTACCTCCCGCGGTGGGGAAGGGACCTCGATTGAAAACGTTTTTGATGATTGGGAAGCTACTCATCACGGCATTCTCAAAGGTGATGGTATGCAAATCACCCCAGGTCCAACCGTCGGGGTCTCTACCTTGAAGTTTTTGGATTTCTGAAACCGCACTCTTAAAAGCTTGGTGGAAGATATCATCTCTAGATTCGACCACAACTGTAGTCTGATTGTCCCACCAGGGTGAGACTGGTTCATTGATCAACTGTCGGACGATCTCCATCCAGTCATCCCCACCACTAGGCCATTGAGATTCCGGTAAGTCATCCTCAAAGGTGGCAGATAGCAGGTGCTTCCAAAATACAGCAAACAAGGTGCCTGGGGCAGAGTCGATATCCATCTGGTGGTCCCATCCGGTGAAGATGCTGCGAGCATCCTGCAGGGTTTCTTCATCCAATGAGATATTCATCAGCACTGGAAGCAGGTCTTCAGCAATCAGGATCCTATTATCCCCTTGCATTTCCTTGATGGTGTCGATGGTGATAGGACCAGGAGTGTTTTCCACCATGTCCACGATTGCCTGGGCACGTTGACCGTAAGACCATTGCCGAGAAATGCTGTATGGGTATTCAGTCCCGACCACCGCATTGTTTGCAGTAACAATATATCCCTCGATGGGGTTGAAGGTATAAGGCAGTTCTTCAAAGGGGATATAACCCAGCCACTCGTATTCTCCCGTCCAACCGGGTACCGGCAGCATGCCATCATGCCTTTCTGTCCGGATGGGAATATTTCCTGGGGTCTGATATCCTATATTGCCTTCAATATCTGCGAAGACCAGGTTTTGAGCGGGCACAGCAAACAGGGAAGCTGCGACTCTGAATTCTTCCCAATTGTTTGCCTTGTCAAATTTCCAGACTGCGCAGAAGATACAGGAGGGTTCCAGGGCGGTCCACCGGAGTGCAATTGCGTAGTTTTCTGGTAAGTCAAGGCTGGATTCTTGTGCAAAATTCTCCAACCCGTAGACCTCTGTAATGATTGGACCATGACGAGTCAGATGGACCGTTTGTTGGACGGGATCACCACCAGCTATCCGAATTTCTTCAGTGATAATTTCCATATCCACCCAGCTCCCTTGGAACTCGTATTGGTTCGGGTTCTCAGGATTGATTTTCTCAATGTATAGGTCCATCACATCCGGACCAACATTGGTGAATCCCCAGGCAATACGATCGTTATGTCCAATGATGATCCCGGGTGCACCAGCAAATGAGAACCCTGTGACATTCACCTGGCAATCAGGTCCTTTTGTTATGCAGTGTAATCCCACCTCATACCAGATCGAAGGGATTTGAGCTCCAAGGTGGGGATCGTTGGCAAGGTACGGCATACCAGTATCTGTCAAATCACCAGAGATGACCCAACTATTGGAGCCGATCCCGTCCGAGCTGCCCCCCGCTATAATATCGATGCCAGAAAATTTTTCCTGGACTTCAACCAACCCCGGCAGGATGGAGCCTATTAAAGCGGAGTTAAAGTGCGATATTGGCATTATTTCTTTTGTGATCTGGGGATGGTTTACGATCACAGGACGGTCATCAGGATAAGGCGGATATAATTGTTCTACCTGTTCAAGACTCAATATTTTGAACAACAGCGCTCGATTGATTTCGGTATCCATATTGCCGCCAAGGTCCCACGCCATAGCTTTTGCCCAGGTCATGGTGTTTAATGCTGTCCAGGGTTTTGGCTGGTAACCACGGTTAAGGATCGGTAGAAAAGCGTATTCCAGGGCTAACGCTTTACCAGTATTTTCTTCCAGGTAAGCGTTGACGCCTTCTGCATAAGAATCTAATATCGCCTGTGATTCGGCATCCAGGAGCAGTAATTCCTCCTGGGCAACACGCTCCCACCCAATCGTGCGCAGGAATCGATCGGTTTCGAGCAAATTTTTACCCAAAAGTTCTGACAAGCGACCAGCTCCCTGGTGTCGCCAGAAATCCATCTGCCAGAAACGATCTTGGGCGTGGACATACCCCTGGGCGAAGAATAAATCATGTTGTGTCATGGCATAGATGTGCGGTACCCCCATCGAATCTCGATAGATTTCCACGGGCCCATCCAAGCCAGCCAGCTTGATCTCTCCATCGATTTGCGGAAATGAATATTCAGCCGTCTTATGTGTCCAAACCGGACCAAATATCGCCGTGAAAAGGATAATGATGATTACGAATAGCAGGAGTCCGATTATTAAGCGAGTAATATTCTTTAACATATCTATACCTCCTATTTTTCTAAAAATCCAGGGGAGCTCTAAAAAATTGCTAGAACTAGGTATTTGGGCGTTTTTTCAGTTCTGATTGATTTTTGTAAATATCAGTTCTTATCATAAAACACGAAAGACCTGTGTAAGTTATGTTTTGAGTTTCTTTCTTTATTACTTTATTCACCAACCGCTACTACAAATGCAAGTGCATATTGATCTGTATGACTCAGGCTAACGGACCAGTTTTTAAAACCAAGCAGGGCAGCGCGTTGCTGGGCTCTTCCATGCAGGTATAATACAGGTGCATCCATATCGTCACGTAGAATTTCGATTTCCTGCCAGTTTATTACCCCCATGCCACTTCCAAGTGCCTTGCTAACAGCTTCTTTTGCTGCAAACCGGACAGCCAGGGATTCAAGACTTTCCTTGAAAAGGGATAACTCTTTCTTTGTGTAGATACGTTCCAAAAATTGTTTCCCATGTTTCTGTAGTGCCCCTTCGATTCGGATTAATTCGATCAAATCTACCCCTGTTGTAATGTTCATATCCATCTATCCTGGGTTTTACGACTCATCAAAATGCCTTTTTAATATAACAACCTAAGCGTTTGTATGGATTCCAGATCCAGCGATTCCTACTGCCAGAGTATCCGGTTTAAAGTATTCCGCCGCAGTTCTTAACACATCTTCTATTGTAACTGCGTTTACTAAATCACTAAACCTCTGATAATAATCCAAACCCAGATCGTACCGCTCAATATTAAGCAAGGCACCCGATACACCCGAATTGGTCTCCAGGGTAAGGGGCATTCTACCAATGAAATTAGATTTACTATCACTTAATTCTTCGGAAAAGACTGGCTCTGTCCTGAAGCGGTGGATTTCTTTTCGGATTAAGTCGACTGCATGATTAATATTTTCAGGGTTTACTCCTGCCTGTACTGACCATGGACCCGGCCCAAGGCCTCCACTTACGCTGCTGTAAGCATAATAAGCCAATCCCGCCTGCTCTCTAACCACCTCGCCAATCCGTCCCATCATTCCGAATTGACCAAGGATGTTATTTCCCAACATTGCTGCAAGATACTCAGGTGATTTTCGGGCTGGACCCACAACACCCATGACAATATCTGCCTGGGATTTCCCCGGAATCTCTACTTTTTGAATTACTACTTCTTTGATGGGAGAAACAGAAGGGAGTTTGGGTGGTTCTACCTGCTTGGGATTATGCCATTTTCCCAGGTTTTTCTCAACATGGCTGATTGCCACTTGAGGGTCAACTGCACCGACAATGGAAATAACCATACCTCTAGGACCATAATGGGTTTCATGAAAAGAAACCAGATCTTCGCGTGAGATGTTCTGTATTGTATCTGGGTATCCATCTTCGGGGCGGCTGTAAGGGTGGTCGTGGTAGATAATCTGGTCAAAAGCCAGAGAGGCCATCTCGTGCGTATCCTGGGCGCGAACTGCCAGGTTGGTGAGGAGTTGGGCTCTTAATCGCATTACCTGTTGGCCGGGAAAAGTGGGATTTATTAGGGTTTCAGCCAGTATCTCAAGTAACAGAGGCAGGTCTTCTGCGAGTGATTTTCCCCCAAATGCGGTTGTGTGCGTTGCGCCCGAAAATCCCAGAGAAGCCCCCACCGATTCCAGTTCATCATAAATGGTCAAGAAATCTCGATTGGTTGTGCCTCGCATTAGAGCGGAAGCTGTATAATCTGCAAGTCCAAGTCTATCATCTGGGTCGGATAAAGCCCCGGTTGCCAGGTACCCGCTTATGCTGACGGATGGGCTGTTAGAATTTGCCCTTGTGAGTATCGTGATGCCATTATCTAGCTTGATGTAGGTAATATCGTCAGGACCAGGGATGGACGATGAATGATTGTTAAAGGATAGTTGCTGCATATTTTCTTTGGGTTGCCTGAAGATTGGATGAGAGGTGACTGAAGGGGCGGCTGTTTTTGAAGTTGGATTGCTTGGTGTTTTGTGTTTCATAGCCGCCCCTCAGACTGATTTTCAGTTGGAAGGTATGTACCCAAGACCCGGTTCTGAGGTCGCAGGTATTTTTGTGCTACTGCCTGTATGTCCTCGGGAGTCACCGCTTCCAATTTGTCAAGATAGGATGTGAACCAGTTATAAGTAGCAAACATCTCGGAAAACCCAATCCAGAAAGCCTGGTTGGTGATGCTTTCACTACCGTAAGCAAATAAGGCACGCGCTTGTTTTACTGCTCGTTGTAGGTCTTCTTTATTTGGTGCTTCATCCTGGATTTGTTTTATCTCGTCATTCAGGATAGCGACAGCTTCTTCAGGTTTGTGTCCGGGATGGACGGTTATTGTTATGATATACAGGAAGGGATCGATGGTCGCTGGAAGACTACCTTGAACGTCTACAGCCACCTCACCTTCAACCAGACTTCGGTACATACGCGAAGTTTTATTAGAGATACCGCCACCAAAGAGATTAAGACTGCTTGGACCGGTTAGGAGGCTGTCTAGGACCACAAATGGGAAGAAATCAGGATCAATTGCGGAAGGGGCATGGTAACAATCCTGGATATAGCAGGTCTCCCCAGGCCCTTCAACAGTCAGGCGGTGCTCACCATTCTGCTGAGTCTCTGGGCGTATCTGTCGTGTAATGTCATTTCGTCTGGCGATTGGTTCAAACAAGGATTCGATACGTTCTTTCATGGTTGCTGTATCGAAATCACCCGTTACTACCAGGACGGCATTGTTTGGAGAATAATAGGTCTGGTAATGCTGGTAAAGGTCATCCCGTGAAATTGTTCGCAAATCTGCCATATCCCCAATGATCTCGTGGTGGTAAGGATGTACTCGGAATGCAGCCGTCTGTAAAGCCTCCCCAAGGCGGAAAATTGGTTGATTTTCATTTCCCTGGCGTTCAGAAATGATCACAGTTCGTTCCGAGGAGACTTCGTCCGGCTTGAACAGGCTGTTTACCATGCGGTCTGCTTCCAACTGGAGCCCAAGGTCAATCTTTGTTGCCGGCATTGTTTCAAAATAAGTCGTCCAATCCAAGTAGGTGAATGCATTCCAAACCCCGCCATCACGAGAGACAGCTTTGTCAAGGATGCCGGCAGGGAATTTTTCAGTACCTTTGAATTGCATATGTTCCACCCAATGGGATATGCCGGTGATTCCAGGAATTTCATCCCTTGAGCCAACCCGATACCAAATCCAATGGCTGATAATCGGAGCGGTGTGAATTTCTTTAAGCATGACACATAGGCCATTTGATAGTCGAAGTTGGGTCACTTTATTGCTCATTCGGTCCTCAGTTATCTGATCTTTTGCGTATTTTATATCACATTCCAATGGTTTACTTTAAACAAGATCAATTAAAAAATTAAGTAAAATCCCGGCTCAGTGCGAACCAGGATTTGCTAAAAGGCTAACTGAACACTTACGAAACTGTAGCCTACTCCTTTTTGAAAGATCGAGGTGGTAATAAGAGCAAAAAACCAATAGCAATAATGATCTCTCCGATCAAAACACCACGAGCCTGCCAATGCCCAAAACTTGGAATATAAGGCCAAGGCTGGCTGCCAAAACCGAAGACATCAGCCATCCCTGAAGCCACTGCTACAACGTAACCTGTAGCAATCAACCGCACTCCAATATCAGCAGCAATGGTCCTGGGTTTCTTATTCCACATTGAAATCAAAGTAAGGTAACCTCCAACGCAAATAATCGCTAAACCAATCAAGAACACGGTAATTTGTACAAAACCTACTACTGGACTACGATCTATTGCGAATAATTCAGGAGAAATACCCATCATAAAGAGAATAAATCCGAAGATAGCAATAGACACTCCGACAATAGATCGCCGCTGGATATTTCTCTTATTTTTTTGCGAATCTTTCATGGTTTCTTCTACTTTTCCGGTAGTGAATTTTGTAATAAAGTGATCCAATTTCCACTTAGCACGGATTCTATCTCAGCGTCAGTATACCCTTTCTCATCGAGAAGTGGGACAAGTTTTTGTAGATCGGCGATCGTATCTATCTCTATGGGTGTCTTTTGCAATCCAAAACCACCATCGAAATCGCTGCCAATCCCAACATGAAATACATTGCCAGCGATCTGGCAGATATGATCGATATGGGCAACCACATGGTGTAAACTGACTTGGTGCCGTCCATCACTTGGTTTCCATCCATCAACTAAAAATCGGTTGAAGGGGACTACCCCGATGACGCCGCCTCTGTCAATAATGCCTCTGATTACCCGGTTAGATAGGTTTCGGTTACTATCAGTACCATTGAGCAATGCTTTGGCATTAGCATGCGATGCAATAATCCGACCAGGGTATTCATCAAGGGATTGTAAAACAGCCAGTTCGTCCATGTGGCTTAGATCTAATACAAAACCCAATGAGGACATACCCTCCAGGAGAGCAAACCCTTCCTTGGTAAGTGGGCCGGGCTCCCTAGTGCCTCCACAAAAACGTGTTCCTGCCCAGGCGGGCCCGATGATGTGTACACCTCGATACCACCATTCTTCCAATTCCGAAGGGTGGCGTACGGCTTCAGCCCCTTCCATTAATGGTACTAAACCGACCGGGTGACTGGTTTTTGACGAATCTTCCCAGTGAGAGAGGATTCCTTGCAAATCTACTTGATGAGTTACCAGGCGAAATTTTTCCGGGTTATCATCAGATAGACGATAGTACGCATCAAGCTGTGCCTGGTAAAGATCATAGGCTTCATTTTCGTCGACATAGTTTTGACTATCAAATTCCCCTAATTTTGCTCGTTTTGGCGCAGCAAACAAAGTTGCAAAAATAACGGCGACATGGCCTTTTTGGTATTCTGGCCAGCCAAGCAGGGTATCATCGTTAATAGCAGGGATATCGGTTCCTCGTTCGCTTATCCGGATATCCGTTGCAGATTTCGTATAATTGCGACCAAACGTAAGGATATTCCAGGCAAGGTCTTGGTGTCCGTCAATAATAATCATCAGGTTTCTTTAAACCGTAAAATTCCTTAAGCGTATCCCAGGGAATATTAAGAAATAAATCCTTGCTGTTGATGATGTTCTGCAAGACCGGTAATTTTCAGTTGATTGGCGATCTGACGGTCAATTTTACCCATTGGAAATCCATCAAGTTCCTCGATATCTGCCAAGTAAATGCTGTCATGTTCTTTAAGTTCAGGCTGTTCTCCATTCATGGTGCAAAGATAAGCATGCAGCGTTACTCGGAAGTGGGTATATGCATGGTTGTAAGTACCCAGTGACTCGCCTACCCGGATATCTACGCCTAGCTCTTCACTAATCTCACGATGAAGACACGAAATCAAGTCTTCATTGGGTTTCTGTTTTCCACCTGGGAATTCCCATAACCCACCTAGCAATCCCTTCTGGGGTCGTTGAGCAATCAGGACTTTATCTGCTCGTTGGATGACTGCAGCAGTGACAACGTGATGGGGAATTACCTTCTTTGGCTTTGGAACAGGACGTTCTTCCTGGATTCCGAGGTTATTTGCCAGGCATTCTTTTGCAATTGGACAATTAGAACAAGTCGGGTTCTTGGGCGTGCATATTGTAGCACCGAGATCCATCAGAGACTGGTTGTACTCACTGGCTTTTCCCAGTGGTAGATTATTTGCGGCGATTTCCCACAGTTTTTTTTCGCCCTGGTTTGATCCGGATGGATCTTCGACATTGAAAGCCCGTGATAAGACGCGTCGAATGTTTCCATCTAAGGCTGGTTCATCTCTTCCAAAAGCGATGGAAGCAACTGCGGCGGCAGTATAGCGACCAATACCGGGCAGCTTCATTAGTGATTTTACTTCTCCTGGTAACTGACCATCATGTTTTTCCACAACAATTTTTGCGGCTCGGTGCAGATTTCGGGCCCGGCTGTAATACCCAAGCCCTTCCCATAAATTGAGGACGTCTTGCTGTTTTGCCATAGCCAGCCTTGAGATCGTAGGGAGTTCACGTATCCAGTTTTGAAAATACGGAATGACAGTTTCAATACGGGTCTGTTGAAGCATGATTTCGGAGACCCATACCGCGTAGGGGTCTGGATGACCGCGCCAGGGGAGTTCTCGAGCATTTAATGTATACCAGCGTAACAGTTTCTCTGTAAAAGGGGAATGCATGGGTGATTTGGGTTCGGGAATTTGATGATGCCTGATGATTGATGATGACCTAAGTTCAATGCTGAATAGTTCTACATTTGGAAACCTGGTTTTTCGTAAACTTTCTTAAATTTCAAATTTTCAACATAATCGCTAAGCTTGGTTAATAGCTGATCCCATTCATTGGAAATCAGAATGCTACTCAATGACTTGTTGTTTCCCGCTTTAGCAGATGTAAGGATTTGAGGCTGGTTACCATAAACCGTCACCCAAGCATCTGTAGGTTCTAACCCTAATTCTTGAAGCTCAGGAATAAATTCCCGCACGACAAATTCAAAATACTCTTGTTCACGCCCTGGGAGAATGTCCCAGGTCATCAACAGTTTTACTGACACAATATTTCTCCATTAAGATAGCAGTTCTCGGTGTTCCGGAATCCTAAGTTCCTAAGGGTGTTTATAAATGATTATTCAAGTGGAAAGCTAAAAATTCCTAAGCTACGAATTACCAATTTTTCAGCATGTAACAGAATTTTACATTCTTCCAATTTTTCTTATCTCAAAGCACATTTTGCATAAACCTTAATCGTTTTTGTACTCTAAAACGACGACCTTAGTTTCTGTAGTGATAGCAGATTTGGCAACTTTCAAGGATGGCTCGGGTTCATAGTTGCTCAACCCCATTTCTTTGACAAATTTATCTAGTGAATCAAGCTTGATTTTACTTGCTGGGGTGCTGTAATGCATTGGGATAACAATCCCAGGTTCTAGCAAGCTGACAACCTCGGCAGCTTTTGCTGCATTTAAACTGTTTCCAGCTCCGACTGGGACTAAAGCGATATTGACGGTTCCCAAAGCTTCAACTTGGGACTGGCTTGGGACATTGCGAATATTCCCAAGATGGGCGACAGTAATTCCGTCGTAATCGAAGACACAGAGGATATTTCGTATATCTGACTTACCACGTTTTCGACCGTCGGTTTGTACTGCCGTGATAAAGACGCCTCCAATTTCAAATTCACCTGGACCGCAGATGACCTTAGGTTTTGATTTGACGGCTGCGATGTTCTCATGACCGGGTGATGCCTGACTGACAGAAACAATGTCACCCCGCAAATTCAATGGTTTGTATCCAACGAATTCGTGATCATACGGGTCTGTGACTACAGTAGCCATTCTTCGTTCGGTAAGTCGGAAACAGGAATGTCCATACCAGGTTATTTCCATATGAAAAGTTTACTCCTTGTAAGGGTTGATTATACTTCATCGAGGAATGAAAGGGAAATAGACCTCGTCAGTCCACAATGACAACCCAATCGATATCGATTCCAGCTTCGGTCCCCAATCGTTCGTTAAGCTCCCCCTTATGCTGTTGAAGATGCCGAATATTATAAAACTGGAGTTCTAGTTTGTTGAATGGTAGCCGGAAGAATCCAGATTCAGGGCTTTCTAAATCTAACTCGGGAACTTGAGACTTGATCTGTCCCTGACAAAATGCCAGGTATTTATGTATAACCTGCTTGCTGTAATGCTTTTCACCTTTGTTAATGACTTCTGGGGAGCAGGAAAGAGACCGGAGGTTTTTCATATATTTTTCCCAAGGTTTGAAATCTGATTCTGTGTGCTGAAGATAGAGGTGCAAATAAAAAAGGGGGTGGTAGACTATATGCTAAAATTTATTTCTTGGCATCAAATTTGCCCAAAGGCTCTCCGGTCATAATTCAATGGTGGTTTTCAGCATTTGAAGACTAGCAAGGTATTGGGTTTCTTTTTCCATCTAGAAATCATCCATAACCTTTTTACAGTAGACTCTTAAATAACAGGAAAATACTTAAATGGAAATTGCAGTAGATACTGATGATTCGCGGACCTCTTCCACTGTTACTTCTCGGTCTCGTTCATTGGAAAGATATATTCCCTCCGAGATCAGCATGGTATTCAATGCCAGTTCTGCTGTTGGTAGCAAATCGACGCGCCCTTGCAACGCAGCTACCCAATGATGTTGAGGACTGTTGTAGATATCTCCTTGTTCATGAACATTGTGGAGACGGTAGTTGTATTCTTCCAGGTTTGCAGTGCTATTTAAGGAGAGGTCTCCGATACTGTGAAAGAAGCCAAAAGGTTCTAAACGCACACCCCCCTTACTGCCGACCACATACGATCCCTCAAAGCTGTCAAGATGGATAGCCCATGATTCTAGGATGTCAAGGGTGATGTCATTCTCAAGTCGCACAAGACCCATCCCAAGTTCTTCAACATTATAACCGCTGACTTCCCGTCGTCTGGGGTCCATGTCCGTTTCTTGATATATTTTGCCAGAAATTCTCAATGGCATGGGATTATCCAATAGATACAAGATCTCGATGATGTGATATACGCCCATGTCATAGAGTGCCCCTCCAGAAGAAATCTGCTTCTGGACGAAGGTTGGGGTGCCGTATCCATCAACAAAGGGGCGGCCGCGCCGTCGGAAGCCATAAGCCCGTGCATGATATCTTTTCCCGAGGAGGCCCTGGTCGATAATCGCTCGTGCTGCTCTAGTCTCTACCTCAAATAAAAGGCGGGATTGGATGCAGAGTTTGAGGCCTGATTCCTGGGCTTTGTTCAACATTGCTTCAGCATCAATGTACGAACCTGCCATAGGTTTCTCACAGTAAACGTGTTTTCCAGCCTCTAAAGCAGCGGCGGTTACTGGCATATGTAAATTATTGTGTAGGCAGACATCCACAGCATCAAGGTCATCTCGCTCCAGCATTTTCCTGAGATCAGTATAGCGGTTTTGGATCGAATATAAATCACCGACCTTGTTCAACTCTACCTCGTTAATATCGGCAACGGCTACCACTTCAGCCTGATCAATTTTAGAATAATTTTCCAGGTGTTGCTTGCCAATTTGTCCCACCCCAATACAACCAATTCTTATTCTCTCAGTCATTATTTCTCCTAATCAGGTATTATTGTAAAAAAATTCTCCCCGGGGGATCTCAGTCGTTATTCTCTTGGCTTCTTTTTAATTTCACCTGTTGAGAAAAATTCTATCTTTAACTGTGGTAATTTGACGGTATACTGCGGAAATAAGTCGCCGTTAAGTGAAATCAGGATATTTTGTACAGTACCCTTCTGGCTTAACGAGAAAGTACCCCTGGATAATCCAGGCTTCTACCAAGAATATATATTTCCCATAATTAACAGAATGCCTGGCGTCAACAAGGTTTATGCCAGGGTAAGCCGAGCCATGAGAAGCATGGACAATCGGTTGAGGAAAACACTTATCGTTTTTTGTGCTTGTATTTTAACATAGCTGATTAAAAATTAGTGAGGAATGATTGGTCAAGATTGATCAAACCCGTTAATTAACTTCCACAACTTTTAAGTTGTACGGGTTGGAGACCTGGGACACAGCTTGTTTTGCTAGCTGAAGCAATTCACTTAACCATGATCAGTCTCTTCTTATTGATTACCAGTCTTTCTATAATGTGGTGTTGGAGAGCATCCTGACCTTACCATCTGATAAAATAACACAAATCATTTAACCCACGTTCATTAGTACATGGGAATACCCAAGGCCTGAAAGAACAGGCGTGACAGCTTGAAGAAGATTATTAAAGTATGTTTTGCTTATTTCTGTTGGAAAATCATAAAAGTCATTATAAAAGGAGTTGAATTTAATAATTACTATCTTCGGTGCTACCGGTGGTACAGCTGCTCAAGGAGTCTTACGCCAACCTACAAATAAAAAATAGCTGTATGAATACAAACCATGAATAACCGCCAACGATTTTATGAGACATTACATTACGGAACGCCTGATCGCATCCCTTATTTTGAAGAAGGCATCCGACAAGACACCCTTGATGCGTGGTACGCTCAGGGATTGCCGCGGGATTTTAATCCTAACTCTCAGTTTCCTTCTGATGGACGACTAGAGATCAGGTTAGAGTTGGACCCCAATCCTGGCTTCAAACGGTGGCCTTCGAGGCAGAAGGACCTCAAGCATCTTACCAGGCGTCTAGATTCCACCGACCCCATTCGCTTCCCGGAAAATTGGAACCCAGCCCAAATTCGGGAAACCGACAGTGTGCGCATGGTACGCGTTCACGAGGGATTCTTCCTCTCCATGGAGGTGAAAGACGCCACCACCTTCACTCAGCTGATGTATCAAATCTATGACCGTCCCGATTTCGTACGTGAATGGATGAGAATACGGGGAGCCTTTGCTGCTGAACTAACTGAAAAGGTCTTGCAAGAAGTTGAGTTCGACGCTATGATTTTCAGTGAGCCAATAGGGGATAACAATGGTGCTTTAATATCACCCCGAATATATGAAGACTTTGTCCTGGCAAGCTACGAGCCACTCCTGGAACTTGCTAACAGCTACGGCGTCAAGACACTGATTTGCCGTACCTATGCCAGTATGAAAGCTCTTATCCCCAGCCTGCTGAAATGGGGCATCGACTGCCTGTGGGCTTGTGAGGTGGAACAGACTGTGATGAATTACCCAGCCCTTAGACGGGAGTTTGGAAAAGACCTCAAGTTGATTGGTGGCATCGATCTCGATGCCTTGCGATCGGGCAAAGATGCTATCCGGCAAGCAATGGACGAGATAGCCCCTCTGGTCGCTGAAGGGGGCTTTATCCCCCTGGCTGATGGC
>CAZTJD010000001.1:26600-129889 GCA_964613985.1 uncultured Anaerolineales bacterium | reverse complement strand
CCTAATCAATGATAAATAATGTGATTTGGACCAATACAACAAGTCAAACTAGTACCTGAAATTCGCAGTATTCCTAAGTAATAAAAATCCTATCATGTCACCTAGTAACCAACAACCTTCCACAAGAAGCCTAATATTCACGAATAGTTATCGCATGGACTCACTCTTGGAAAACCATAATACTAATTCGTATAAGTTAATTGCGATGAAGCCCAGTATACCCATAACAGACGAATACCGTGATGACGAAAAGGCCGGGGAATAAAGGCCTAAATATCAACCATTATATAGAAATCAAGGGCGGTTTTTTTAAGTGCCAATCTGTTATTTCCTGATAAGCGGTGGCAATTTTCAACAAGAGATCTTCCTGGTAATGGGGGGCAATGATCTGCATCCCGATTGGTAAATTATCTGTATCAAATCCAACAGGGAAGGCAAGCCCTGGAACCCCAGCAAGGTTTGCTGTGGTTGTGAAAATATCTTCGAGATACATGGATAATGGGTCTCCACTGTGGGCACCAATTTTGAACGCTGTCGTTGGGGTTACTGGGGCAGCAATGACATCTACCTCTTGGAAGGCAGCTTCAAAGTCTTGTCGGATCAGGATGCGGACTTTTTGTGCTTTGCCATAATAAGCATCGTAGTAACCAGCGGACAGGGCGTAGGTCCCCAGCATGATTCGACGTTTGACTTCCTGTCCAAATAAGGTTCCCCGTGTCTTTTGGAACATTCCCAAGGTGTCTTCAGCTTTTTCCCTGGGACCATACCGTACACCATCAAACCGAGCCAAGTTGGCGGATGCCTCTGCTGGGGCAATCAGATAATAAACCGGGATGGCGAACGGTGTATAGGGTAAGCTGATTTCATTAACCTTCGCACCCAAGGTCACAAGTAGTTCTATGGCGTGCTCAATGGCTATAACGATCTCCGTCTGGATACCGTCTATAAAATATTCTTTGGGGATTCCAATTTTTAAACCATCGAGGCGATACTGGTCGACCTTATTAAAGGTTGTTATGGGGCGATCGGTGCTGGTAGCATCACGGGGATCATGTCCGGCAATCCGTTGATAAATTACAGCGACATCGGTTGCGCTCTTCCCAAGGACACCAACACAATCCAGGGAAGATCCAAATGCAATCAAGCCATATCTAGAAACTCGACCATAGGTTGGTTTTAAACCGGTAATACCGCAAAATGAAGCTGGTTGGCGAACGCTCCCCCCAGTATCAGTCCCTAAGGCAACCGGTGTCATCCGTGCCGCAACAGCAGCAGCACTTCCTCCACTAGAGCCACCGGGAACACGGTTTATGTCCCAAGGATTTCGGCTGGTTTTATAAGCAGAGTTCTCAGTTGATGACCCCATCGCAAATTCATCCGTATTAGTTTTCCCGAGGATGACCATTCCTGAATCAAGCAAACGTTCCACAGAAGTTGCATTGTAGGGAGGAATAAAAGTTTCCAGAATACGGGATCCCGCTGTTGTGGGAATGTTATTTGTGATCAGTACGTCCTTAATTGCAATGGGGATACCCAGGCAAGGCGAGCCTTCCAAAGTCCCTTGTTTCCTTCTTATTAACCACTCTTGATCGGCCTTATCAGCCTGTTTTAAGGCAAGCTCTGGAGTTAACGTGATGAATGCGCTAAGAACGGATTCAATGCGATCAATTTGATCCAGATAGGCTTGAGTAAGATCCCGACTCGAAAACTCGCCTTGAGAAAGGGCATAGGTCATTTGACCGAGTGTTAGGTCAGTGAGGTCTGTCATTTATTATAGTAAGCCAGGCGCGTTAGCAGCTTATTCAAAAACAGGTGGGACACAGAATTGATCTTCATCAAAATCAGCGGCATTTCGCATCAAATCCTTCAAGAGTAGACCGGGAGCGGGTTTGTCAGCACGAATTTCTATCTGAGTATGGAAGTCACCGGTGATGGGGATAATATTTCTGGTGTCAAGCTGTTTAAGCCGTTCAAAATTATCCAGGATTGCCGAAAGTTGTGAGCGGTAGTCTTCTATTTCTTCGGGGGTCAATTTGATGCGGGCTAGGTTAGCAATATGTTTTACTTCATCCAAGGTGAGTGACATGATATTTATTGTAGGTTCAAACCATTCAGATTTTTGAGGATATTATTACCAATTACTAGTGTACCAACGCAAATAGATTTCAATATGGGACGACCAGTATTCTTCTGTATGACCACCAGGGAAAATATAAATCTCGTGAGGGACATTATACTCGTCCAGGGTTGCTTCGAAGTTCAACATCTGTTGTAGCAATTTATCCTTTAGGCCTATATCTAAGAAAAAATGAGGATAAGAATTCGGAGGTATGTGGTCCAACCAATTCCTCAAGAGAGAGGGGCTATCAGTTGCAAAGAGAGGCGCGCTGTGAGCACCAATCAGGTTAAACAACTGCCAGTGCGTGAGCCCAATATGGATTGCCCAGTTACCACCACGGGAGAGTCCTCCAACTGCCCGGTATTGGTTGGAAGGAATTGTTCGATAGTAAGCATCCACAGCAGGAATTAGATCTAGGCTTATGCTTTCCCCAAACAGGTTTTCGGGAGGTTGGATATTGTAACTGCGGTCACGAGGCATGACAATGATAAATGGGGCGACTTCCCCAGATGAGATCAGTTGATCCGCAACTTCATCAACTCCTAATCGATCCCATTGATCATCATTGAATCCATATCCATGGATCAGGTAGATGACCGGATATCGCTGGTCTGGTTGTTGGTCATAACATGGTGGGAGGTAAATCCGGTAGTCCAATGGTGCATTTAACCATGTGGTATCTAGTTGTTTGGACTCGACCCGTCCCTTATGCATACTGCATGCCGTAGGGCTTGGTAAAATGGGGGTGGTGGAAGGAGTTGGTGTTAAGGTTGGTGTAAGGGTTGGTAGGGGAGAGGGGGCGATTGTCAAGGTGGCACTTTCTAACGCCTCGGGATTCTTTGTTGGGAGTTGTTTCGTGGAAACAACAACGAGTTCTTTCGTGTTGAAACCGCCTTGTAAACAACTGACCAATCCAAGGCAGATGAATAGATTAACTATAAAAATCTGAGTGTATTTCAACTTTCCTGGGTTTCTTCAACGGGGGTAGATTTTTGTTTTTCAGATGGGAGATCGATGTCAATAGATTCTTCCATGCGGATCTGACCGCGCAGAAATGCCCCTTCTTCCGTAGTAAAAGCTGCGGCGGTAACGTCTCCCCATATTCGTCCCGTGCTACGAATTTCCACTTTTTCTGCAATGACATTACCTTGTAGCCCTCCGGCAACAATTACCACATTTGCTTTTACCAGTTCACATGTCACTCGTCCGGTTTCTCCTATAACGAGCATGCCGCGAAGGATAATGTCGCCTTCAAATGTGCCTTCTACTCGGACACCTCCACTACCACTAATGGAACCCTTCCAGGAAATGCCAGATCCAAGTACTGAAGTAACACGAGTTACAGGAGTGGGAGAACCAGCGGTTGGTTGGACATCATCTCGTTTTTTAAACATTATTTCTCCATTAAGTGCTTGATGGGAAGAAATCAGATAAAAAAATCTCGGTTAAATTCCGTCATGTCTTTGTAAATGCACTTCCCGCACCTCGTTATTTTTTAATTTTCATCTGCACATTTCTCTGTAGACTCATAAAATCAAGTCTACTGCGTAATTATCTTATCGTCTTATTTAGATGACGTTGCTGCAAAAACCGCGTTTTTAGGATTTGATGGTAAGTGTTTTCCACTTTAGGCTCGAAAATCGGTAATTTGAGGGATGACGCCTTTGAAAATCTCGGTTTTTTGGGTCTCTTTTTCCATCTAGAAATCATCCACTACCTTTTTACAGCAGACTCTTAGATAACATTCGAAAAGTATTAGGGTATACAAGCTACAAGGAATCTGGCAAAGCAGGAATACCCATAATATTGTACCCTGAATCAACGTAAATGACTTCCCCGGTGGTTTTTGCGGCGAGATCAGAGCAGAGATAGACGGCTGTCTTGCCAATGTCTTCGATATCAATTTCCTGATGTAAAGGGGCTAAATCCGTGAAGTTCTTGTGCATTAATTTGAAACCCGATATCCCAGCGGCCGCAAGAGTCCTTATAGGACCAGCCGAGATTGCATTAACACGGATATTTTGGGAACCAAAATCATAAGCAAGGTAACGCATGGAAGCTTCTAGTGCGGCTTTTGCAACACCCATAATGTTGTAGTTCGGAGCCACTTTCTCTGCCCCGTAATAGGTTAAAGTTAGCAGAGATCCACCAGGACGTATAATGGGTTGAAATGCACGCGCCAAGGCGGTAAAGGAGTAAACGCTGATATCCATCGCCAGGTGGAAGCCTTCCCGGCTGGTGTTGTAATAGGGTCCCTGTAATTCTTCTCGGTTAGCGAAACCGATGGAATGGACGAGGATATCAATTTCACCAAATGAGGCTTTTGCCTTTGTAACGATCTCTTGAATATCTTCATCTCTACTTACATCACATGGTTCTACAAAGCTGACCCCGATAGATTCCGCAAGTGGAAGAACGCGGCGCGAAAGAACTTCCCCAGCATAACTGAAACCGAGGCTAGCACCGTGCTTATGAAATGCTTGAGCAATCCCCCAGGCTATCGATCTTTTGTTAGCAATTCCGAAAATTAGGGCAGTCTTTCCCGAGAGCAGGTTCATTATTTCCTCCAATAAATGACCACTTCACTTCTCGTGGTCAATACCTATACATTTCTCTTTATTTTAAATCTCCAAGGAATACTCCTCCATGGTTCTGGTACATTATTTAAACCCACCCGGCTGCTGATAGTGACGTCAGTGTCAGGGATCTGCTTTCCCTCTTCTACAAAAAGGACTACCTGTGTAGCGCAGATATCCACTCCGTTTAATTTATTGTCCAGGTTAAGAGCTTGGCAAATTTTCGCTGGTCCATTCGTCCATTGAGAACGTGGGCGTCCTTTTCGTCTTTCAGAAATGATATCCAGACCTTCAGCAGGTTCTATACCGCGGATGAGAACGGCAGCTGGATAGCCCTCATTTTCTGTCACGAAGTTTAATAACCAGTGAATACCATAATTGAAATAGATATAGGCATGACCCGGAGGACCATACATTACCTTGGTTCGAGGCGTCTGTCCTGAACGGGCATGACATGCTAAATCCTCTTCGCCACGATAGGCTTCTGTTTCAGTGATGGTCCCACTGATGCGTTGGTCATTCTCAAGGCGAACAAGCTTCTTGCCAAGCAGTTCTCTCGCGACAGTTACTGTATTTTGAGTGAAGAAGTTACGTGAGAGACGAGTATTATTTTCCAAGATAGAGGTGGTTCGTTTTGATTTTTGTAAAGGGAAAAGTTTCTATTTAAATAATCCTCAAGCAGCTGTCACCTTAGTATGGAAGCGTTTGTCTTTCTCCAGAGTTAATTGCAAGCCCTCTTCAAGTGATACTTGTGGTTGATAATTTAATACTTCTTTCGCTTTAGCTAAATCTGCACACATTCGAAGCACCCCAGGATCAGATCTTGGGTTGTAAATCACTTCAGCTTTACTGTTCGTAAGATGCAAAATCATCTGGACAAGTTCTCGAAGGCTTGTTTCGACCCCGCTGCCGATGTTGATGATAAGGTTATTGATACCTGGAACCGATCCCGCAGAAACCGCGGCTCGGACAACATCGTCCACAAAAACATAATCACGGGTTTGTTTGCCATCACTGTGAATAACAATGGTACCTTCCTTAACAGCTTGACGGAGGAAATTTGGGATGACGGGTGGATGTGCTACTGGAAGACCCTGTCCGGGGCCATAAGCATTGAAGACTCGCAGACTGACAGTATCAATTCCCCACAGGCGACCGATTGTATGGACATAGAATTCTGATGCTAGTTTTGATACTGCATAGGGTGATCCCGGGTTGGGTGTGGCATTTTCTTTGAGTGGTTGTGAATCCTGTTCACCGTAGACCGCACCAGAAGAGATAAATACAACCCTGCCGACTCCCACATCACGCATCGCTTCCATTAAGCTGACAGTTCCACCAACGTTGACGGCGTTATATTCTTTTGGATAGAGGACAGATTCCGCAACAGCTACCCGTGCTGCCAGGTGATAGACACAATCAATTTCTTGGAGTAGCGTCCATAATTTAGGCCTATCATTGATGTCCCCTCGAGTGAAATGAATGGCATCATCCATTGCGTCTGGATTTCCAGTCGAGAGGTCGTCGATGCCTCTGACGTGGTGACCTTCCCTGACGAGGTGATTTGCCAGTGCAGCCCCTAAAAATCCTGCAGAACCTGTAATTAAAAATCTCATATGTTTTCCGATCAATTTTGTAGTGTAAAACACCTGGATTATAGCATAAGCACTTGTCGAAATATTTATGAAAAATTAAGGTGCTTAAAAATATTTACCAGGGGAGTTGAAACTTATTGATGGATCATTGATATTATTCGTAAGGCTTGTTTTTTTGTCAAAGTTATCGTTCTCCTTCGACAAGGGAAGTCATGACATTGAATCCATTCGTGAATGATATCATTGCCAACATCAAGGTCTGTAAACATTCCAGGTCTTGATTGAAATGTAAAGAAGGGTTGCTGGTGTTTCTCAAGCCGAATCAAATCAATACTTTAAATTCTCCAGCAGGTAAAAACATTATTATTAATCTTACTCTTGCGAAAATCTATCAAAACCTACATTGCTCAAATTTATAGATTTTGGTAGATTCTCGAATGAAGTTGATATTTAATTTGCATTGCAGATTATTACATCAGGGCAACAACTAACACTGAATTTTTGGTGCCGTTTTGATTATATAGATTAGTGATAAAAGAATGTTTAGAAAAAGAATTCAGCTTGGAATGATTCATTTAGCTGTTGCGATGACCTTAGTACCAATCAACAGCACGCTTAACCGGGTGATGATTAAAGAGCTGTCTATTTCAGCAACCCTGGTTGCAGTAATGGCATCCTTACCTTATCTCCTCTCTCCAGTTCAGGTAATCATTGGCTCATTTTCCGATAAGCACCCGTTCTATGGTTACTCTCGAACACCTTATATAATTGTGGGATTAATTCTTTGTGTCGTAGGTGTAGTTGTTTCTCCTCAGGTTGCGTTTACGATTGTGGACCAGTATTGGCAGGGCGTTTTTATGGGAATCCTGGCATTTGGTGCCTGGGGGGTTGGATACAATTTAGCAGCAGTTGCTTACCTTTCTCTGGCTTCTGATATCTCAGAGGAAATTGAGCGCGGCCGAACTATAGCTGTAATGTGGGTTATGATGATCCTTGGCATTATCTTCACTGCTGTGACCCTTAGCAGGCTTGTTGATCCATACACCGAGGAAGCCCTCCAAAGTTCATTTTCGATTATTGGTGCTTCAGCCTTAGGAATTGGTTTGGTCGGTTTAATTCGTCTGGAAAATCCTTATTTGGAACGAGCCAGCAGAGATGAAAAACGACATTCATGGACCATGATGGTCAAGTCAATCATCAGGAATCGGCAGGCAAGATTGTTTTTTTGGTACTTAATATTATTGTTAGCAGCCTTGTTGGGACAAGATATCTTGTTAGAGCCATTTGCTGCAGAGACTTTTAACCTAACTGTAAAACAAACTACCCAAATTACGTCCATCTGGGGTGTCTTTGTATTGTTAGCCTTGATCTTGACAGGGTGGCTAGAGAGAATTTTCCAAAAGCGCATTGTAGCTGCATGGGGAGGTTGGATTGCTTTCTTTGGTTTTGCTTTGCTCACAGTAAGCGGTATTCTAAATAACCAGGCGGTTTTTTATTTTGGAGTAGTCTTTTTAGGTATTGGCACAGGAGTATCTACCGTATCGAATTTGTCGCTGATGTTGGATATGACCATTGATGGGCAGGTAGGTTTGTTTATCGGTGCTTGGGGGATGGCAAATGCGATTTCGAGGTTGATTGGTTCTATCCTGGGTGGTGCTGGTCGAGATATCCTGGCTCAATTAACGGGTGATGTTGTCCTGGCTTATGTGGTTGTTTTTGGTATTATGGCGCTCTTCATGATTATTTCGTTAATCATGCTAAAATGGATTAAAGTAAGTGAGTTCCAACAGGATGCCACTCAAAAAACTGTTCTCGAGCGAGCCGCAATTGTTGATGAGGCTTAAGCGGTTTGGGGAATCCTGGAAGCATGGTGATTAATATGCAGGTTGAATGGCTGAGATTAAGTGAGATTGCGGAGGAACTAGGAGTGCATCCCAGTACGGTGAGGAACTGGACGAACCAAGGGCAAATACCTTTTCACCGCACTAAGGGAGGTCATCGAAGATTTAAACGAACGGAAGTAGATATTTGGTTGAACTCCTATCAGGCAGATATCACCAGTGAAGCTATTTTAATTGTCCAGGCTGCATTAAAGCAGACACGAATTAAGATAAGCGAAGGTAGCCTCAACGCAGAGTTATGGTATCAAAAATTAGATCAGGAAGCGCGTGATAAATATAGGCAGAGCAGTCGACACTTGATGCGGGGTTTAGCCACCTACCTTTCTACAGATGAAAATGAAGCGAAAGCTGAAGCTCGATCTTTGGGGTATGAATATGCAACTCGTGGTAGAAGATATGAATTGGATGTGTCCGACGCCACCAAAGCTTTTTTGTTTTTTCGTAATTCACTTATTGATTCATTGTTTTCTGTTAACGTCACATCAACCATTCGATCTCCACTTGTTTTGACCAAGATGTTACAAAAAATCAACGCCTTCACTGATGAGATTTTAATCACACTCTTGGAAACCTACCAGGCATTTGACCGTTCAAAAAATAAGTGAATCATTCATCCAAAACCGAGATTTCATAAACAAAAATATAAATATAAACAGACTGAATTGTGGTAAGATTCGCCGCGTATAGATGAAAGATATTACGAGGCAAAATGGACGAGAAAATAACGATTATTGAAGGCCCAACCCCCAACTTTGAAAGCATTTCAGACCTCTGGGTGCATGGCCTTGCAGAAGGAACGACCCAGGCGGATGTGTTCATTACCCACTTGCGGACATTTAATGGACCATCACTTGTTGAACGTTGTCATCGTGCCTGGCGATCACATAACAATATTGCTCTTGAGTATAAGACTCAGGAAGGCTTAAATGCTGAGGTTCCAATCATTGCTGCACGTACTGTTAAAACAGAAGAAGGCGACATGCTCATGCTCTGGTTACGTTTCGCGGACAACGCTGTTGAACTAGAAATCGGTTACGATGATGAATATGGTGAAGAAGATGACGATTGGGAGGGGGACGAACTATTCTAATCGATGTAATTGCTAAATCAAGTTCCTTCACTGAACTCCCAAGCCTTGATCGCGTCTTCTACCTGGTCGAGTAAAGCATCTAGAGCAAGGATTCGTTCTGCAAAGCCATTGCCAAGGAGTTGAAGTTGGTGCATAACTTCTTGCCACTGCTGATTTCTTGGATCACTTGTTGACAAAGTGTGTACTGCCAGCGTCCAGGTGTGAAGTAAAGGCCACAAAACATTAACTGGTTGGTCGCTTTCTAATATCGACTTAAATCCCTTTAGATAATAATTCAAGCGAATGGAGTCAAGACTAGGAGTCGTTGGTTTTTCGGGGAGTGATGTAAAAGTTTTTTCCCAATCGCTTAGCAATTCACCTAAGAGATCAATGTCAATCTCAGGCGCTCCAAGCATACCTAAGAAACCAGGGTAAAACCCTTGCTTACCGATTCTACTGGCACGTTGTTCTAAATTTATTAAAAAGCGTCGTTCGGTAAGTGGTTCTCCGGTTAAGAGTGCGATGGCATTCGCAGCTGAGTCTAAAATCCCGAAGTATCTTAGAATTTCAGATGGTCCTGGTGTTTGTGGTGGAGGTTGAAATTCAAACCATCCTGTCCGAGCAGTTTGTAAAAGTGTATGGGCACGTTGAATGACGTTTTCCGTTTGATGGAAAAGACCTCTTACACTCGCCTGGGTAAGGTCCATAAAATGTTGGGGATCATATAAGGCGATCGCTTCAGAGAGCATGGGACCCATCCAGGGGTCGGTACGCAAAGAAATTCGATCAAGATATTTCCTTTGTGAGTGGTGGAGGATATCATAATGGATATCCTTATTTAAAGGTAAGATTTCTCGGGGGATTTCTGGATCGCCAATATGGATTAAGATCAGGTCGATATCTGTCGTACCACCAAGAAAAGGATCTTGTTCAGTAAGGATAGAACCTATCAAGTAAGCAGCAAGAATTGAATAGTCTTCGCGAGTTCGCTTTTCTGCAACGGTTTTTGCGTATTGGCGTAACAATTCCGGTGTGAATTCCATGTTTTCTCTCCTGCACCCAAGGATAGAATCGGTATCGGTAATAGAATTAATCGTTAGCTTTTATATTCAAGGGTAATTCCTCCTGGAAGGGAGGTAATTTCAAGATCTGGCGGATTCTATTCTCCACGAATTTTAAATCTTCCATCTCAGCGACGTAATTTAGTTCATTTGTGTCAATTGTTAATACTTTTGGCCCGGTTTGGCGGTCCCCAAAGAATTGATCATATGCGTTGTTTAACTGTTCAATATAGCAGCGGTCCATGTTCCTTTCGTACGGACGGTCCCTATGGGCGATTCTGTGCATCAAGACATCGGTATCTGCTCTCAGATAAATGATCAAATCCGGAGGAGGTATTTTTTCTGCAAGGGCTTCATGGACCTGGAAGTAAACTTCAAATTCGTCTCCTTCAAGGTTGATCCCTGCAAAGAGACAATCCTTCTCAAACGTGTAATCAGCGATTATATTCTCTTTTATGGAAAGGAGTTTGGGGATCGCCCTTTGTTGGTGGTATCGACTAAGCAGGAAAAATATCTGTGTTTGGAAAGCGTACCGCTCCCGGTCAGAGTAGAAATTAACCAAGAACGGATTTTCTTCGAAAACTTCAAGTTGAAGTTGGGCACTAAATGCAGATTGGAGTAACCGCGCCAGAGTAGTCTTCCCGACACCGATCGCTCCTTCAATGGCTATATACATGGTTTTGATTTATCCTTGAGGTCTTTGTTGTTTAATGTGTGAAATATCAGAGGCTTTGTTCCGATTCGTATTGCATCATCGTCGTTATCCCACAACTGCTTCGTTTATCAGGTATTTGTGTGTAAATTAAGGATACCAAGCTTTTTCGGGGTAGGCAATAAGAATTTAGACTTGACTTTCCAATAACTTCCGCTAAACTTTGATTAATTATCTCCTGGTTTAATATACCAGGTATTTTATTTTTCAGTAACATAGTGTAAACTAGAGATGAATTTCATTTCATGAAGATAATCTCGTGATTTCGTTGATATAAGGAGGGGTGTTTATGCCCGGATTGAATAAAGTTCAACTGATTGGAAACCTGGGAAAGGACCCAGAAACCCGACAACTTCCTAAAGGGGGTACTGTTTGTTCTTTTTCTGTTGCGGTGAACCGACGTTGGCGGGGTACCGATGGCAAAACCAAGGAAGCTACAGATTGGTTTAATATCGAAGCCTGGGGCAAACTGGGTGAAATTTGCCAAAAGTATCTCGGCAAGGGAAAACTCGTCTATATCGAAGGACGTCTGCAGACTGACCGTTACGAAGCTGATGATCAGGTTCGGTACACCACAAAAGTGGTCGCAAACGAGATGCAGATGTTAGACCGCAAGCCTGAGGATGCAGAGGTAGAGCCCTAAAAATATTTCGTTTTTATTGTTCAGCGATATTGCAGTGATTCCCTAATCTATTTGCGCGTCAAGTAGAGAATGATATGGTGTAGATAAGGTTGAAATTTACATCATGTATCCTATTTTAATCTACGGCTCCATCCATTGCATATCGATCTAGAAGAGCTTAAATTGATTTGGTTCGTTATTCATTTTTTCGCTTTTTTTTAGTCTCTAGATCGGGTATATCCTTCTTCAGGGATTATTGTCGAAAAAGGGTGATCTACCCGATCTCTAAACCATCCCCAAATTTTATCTCGATCCGATGCCTAAGTCTGAAATAAAATTAATTTGAGGCTGATCGATAATTTCTCTTTCTTTACCCAACGGTTATAATAAGGTGTCAGGTTGTCGTCATCCAGGTTCTTTTTCCCCCTGAGGATTTTTTCGTGTTTTTAAAATCGAAGGTACTGAAAGTTATTATATTAATTTCATTGGTTCTGGTTCTGTTATCTTCTTTTTTTGTTTTTGGAGGATTGAATTTTACGAAGCAGCTGCAGATAGAATTTCTCAAATCTAAGAATCAGCATGCTAGTTCCCTCGTGCTAGTGAATAGGAACAGCCCCAGTTATACCGATTTTCAATCCTTCCTTCAACCTTATCTCGATCATTTCGGTATTCCATACGATGTACTTGATATCTCATCGCAGGAGGTGAGCCCGAAAATTGGTACCTATGCATTAATCATTGTTGGACACCGGGAAATTGATCCTGACCTGCTTTATCTTACAGCAAGGGAGCAAGGTTTCCTTACCGCTGCAGTGAAAACTGGGACTGGGCTTGTAAACTTTGATAATGACCTTTCGACTTCCAACTCATTTCGTTATAAGTTCATCCAGGATATCTTTGGCTTTGAGTACACGACGGAAATTACTGGGGCTGATGTGACCTTTTTGCCAGTAAATAACTTTGAGGGGATCATGATCGACTGTACGAATGATGACCACCAGGATCCAGTTTTGACAACCATTACTGACCCTGACTTATTGAGTAAGCTGGACAATGTTTGGGATGAGTACCTATGGGGAGGATACCGATCGTATGCAGGAGTTTTTGGTGGGACTACCGAGGCTACAAAGGGAGACCTGGAAATGGTCCATTTCTTCGGGGATGTCCCTAACGGCGAATACCGCGTCTTTGCTAATCTGTTTCACTCTCGAGATTGGCGTTACTACTGGGGGTATACCCCGGAGGATCCCCGTGCTTATTCAATCGATGTAACTTCAGGTCCAGCAGGCGATTTCCTCGAGATTGAACTTGGGACTATCAAGATTACCAACGCTCGTTTCGATCTATACACAGATCACGGAGAAGATCTCGGTGGAAAATCTTTTCCCTTCTTTGGTTGGGCTTGGATTCGACTGGTTCCTATTGCTGAGCCACCTCCAGGGTTGCACTTCATTACTGAGCGACACCAGATTAACGAGACCATCAGCACCGAAGCTATGACCATGGCGGGAATCAGACTCCCGGATGGTGTTGTTATGTTGGCGAAGACTGTCTCACAACCATTCCTGGCTGTAACAACTTATGGATTGGGAAATGCAGTGCAATGGGGCACCTATGACTGGATGTCCTATGCGATCAAAGGACCCTTATTTGGGTTTGATGATCTGGTCTGGCGTTCGCTTGTTTGGGCCGCCCGTAAGCCTTTCGTCCTGCAAGGGATGCCTAATTTCGTTACAATGCGGGTGGATGATGTCTCCGGCCCATTTGAGTGGATAGAAATCGCTAATGAATTTAACATAAAACCATGGGCTGGGCTGTTTTATTTAGACATTGATTCAACTGAAGCCAACCAGCTTTCGTCCCTGGTCCATGATGGAAATGCTACCGCTTCAGTCCATGCCAAAAATGAGATTAATTTCTTTTATTTCGATCATGAGGTCGGAAACTTACCTGAGGAGATTGTGACCGAGAACTTTGCGACCGCTACATCCTGGCACCAGTTTTATGATATCCCCATTTCCAAGTTCGTTTTACCCCATTTCTATGAGTTTGGAAGCAATGTTTTCCAGGGACTTAGCAATTGGGAGGTTGAGTTCGTCGGTGCCATGATGGAACCAGGTAGCAGTTATGGTGCACCTTGGATTATAAATGGTCCTTACCGTCTTCATGAGGTAAGGAGTAGTAATATAGCTTATCCTACTTTCTATGCTGATTTTATAACAATACCAGGCCACCCGGAATTTACTGGCAAATTTTTCAATTGTGTCACTGAGATTCGTGATGATGCGGGTTACGAGTGGTTTCCGAGTAATGATATCACGGGCAGTATCGGCCGCGGTATCCACCAAACCAGGCGTGCCTTGGATAGTATGACCATCGCAACCTTATTCACCCATGGGTATTATCTCCAAGAAATCACGCCAGAAAACTGGCGTGCCATTCTACAGGGTATCACAGCGGATTTATTACCCTACAACCCAATCTATGTTACCCTGGATTACGCCTGCCAGTATGCGCGCGCTTTGCATACCTCGAACATCAAATCCAGCAACTACAATCCGGATGAGGACATGATAAGGACGGATTTTACCGGTCAGGCAGATATACCGACCCAATTTTATTTATTCACCGATCAGGACGGGGTAATCAACCAGGTTATGGTGGAGGTACCCGAATTCAATGGTTCGATTGAGGTGGTCCACCCGATAAACTGACCAATGGATTATTTGAGAATGTCACCAGATCTCAGCACTGCCGCCTCCTTTAACACTAAAATGTGCTGATTCTGTTTCTCTCGTCCTGGAACCTTTTGGTAATATAATCTGTGAATTGCTGATAAATGACATCCGAATTAAAGAAAATCTCTACGGGACAAAAGAATCTTGACTTCGTACTGCTGATGCAGCGCTCAGACAAAGAAGAGTGTAGACTTTGAATATACTTACCATCATACCTGACTCAAAGACATCGTGTACGTTAGTACCTTTCAAAAGAACGAGAAGTTGAAAGCCTTGGATTCGCTAGATATATTTTTTTAATGCAAATATTCAGCCTTAATTATTTAGTTTTTTCTATTGGAGGAAACGATGACCGAATTTGCCCAACAAGCACTTGCAATCCTTAGAGATGGTAGCCAGTTTAAATGGTATGTGATCCCTTTGCTGGCTATCGTTGTGTATATATATGTCAATGAAGTTGATAAACGAAACTGGAATGTGGTTTTCGCCGGTCTGGCATTTTGGGGAATGGACTGGATTAACGAGATTGTTAATTCTATTTTCTTCCACCTTAATGGAAGGGCTCCCTTTTGGGGTGCACCTGGAGCTACAGCCTACCTTATTCTCATTGGCTTGAATATCGAAATTATGTTTATGTTTTCCTTCGCAGGTATAGCCTGGTCAAAGATGCTCCTGCCGGATAACCGTACCAAAATTCTGGGTGTCCCGAACCGTTGGTTCATCGCTATTGCTGGATCAGTGTTTTGTGTATTTATCGAAGTACTACTGAACGCTGTAAACGCCCTCACCTGGGACTGGTCCTGGTGGGATGCCAACACACCCTGGTTGCTTTTCTTGTTTGGTTATTTTTACTTTTTTGTTGTTGCTTTCTGGGTCCATGATATGGAGACCATCAAGAAGAAAGCAACCACCACCGGTGTAATCTGGATCATTGCCCTGGTTCTGGTACTTGTTTTTGGTCTTGGTTTAGGTTGGCTATAGGTATATACTGGTTAAATTAATATCAGATTACGATAATTGAACGATCAAACAGAAAATATTAACCTATTAACAAAGGACAGAGGATTTCAACCTCTCCATAGGCGTTAGGTCTGGTTTGAAACCTTTATCGATATTGATTCAAAATGAGAAAACCAGGTTGTTTGGTTATCTTTCCTCATGGACACTCGCGATATTTCATCAAAAAGACCTCAAAATCACGACACAGGTGTGAATTCTAAACCAGTTTCGAACCATTATGAACCCTAACCGCCAAATCAAACGAAATCAAACCATTGGATATTTTTCAGCCTTTATCAGTCTGGGGCTGACAACTGCGTCCCTTGGACCGGCATTACCATTTTTGGCTGTTAATACGAAAACCCAAATCGGCGAAGTCAGTATCCTTTTCTCAACGAAGGCAGCTGGTTATCTCCTCGGTTCTGTGGTTGGTGGCCGGTTGATCGACAGGTTGTCGGGCCACCTGGTTGTTGGCATTGCTTTGTTAGGTATTGGTGCATCACTCGTCCTCTCACCGATTCTTTCTTTACTGCCTCTCCTGGCAGGGGTGATGTTCATTCTTGGGATGGTTGAAGGGGTTACTGATGTGGGGGGGAACGCCATGCTGGTTTGGGTACATGGGGGAGAGGTTGGACCTTATATGAATGCCCTGCACTTTTTCTTCGGGATTGGTACATTTATTACCCCGATTATTATTGCCCAGAGTGTATTGCATTCGGGAGGGATCTCCTGGGGGTTTTGGATTATCGCCTTGCTAGTAATGCCTTCAGTTGTCTGGATCTTCAAGGTACCCAGTCCAAGATCACCAGATCATGATAGCGAACTTGGGGGGCGAACAAATATGGGAGTGCTGATTCTGGTTGTTTTCTTCTTATTCTTGTATGTTGGGGTAGAGGTTGGATTTGGGGGCTGGCTTTACACCTATGCCTTTGAGCAAGGACTCGCCAATGAAACCACGGCAGCATACTTGACATCAGCTTTTTATGGAGCCTTCACTATAGGAAGATTGCTCAGCATACCCATTGCTGCAGCAATTCGCCCTCGCTGGATTCTTCTCGGAGATCTGGTAGGAGGAGTTTTAAGCATCATCCTGATTCTGGTTTTTGTCAACTCAGATGTAATGATTTGGGTTGGGTCAATTCTATTAGGTCTCTCACTGGCGTCGGTTTTCCCAACCATGTTTTCTTTGGCAGAACGGCGGATGACGATGACGGGGAGGGTTACCAGTTGGTTCTTTGTTGGAGCTAGCGCAGGTGGGATGATTTTCCCCTGGTTAATGGGGCAGTTATTTGAAAGGATCAAGCCCTCTGCAATTATGTATGTTCTGATGGGGAACCTGATCTTCGCATTCATTTTTTATCTCCTCTTAATGATGGTAAGCAAGGCGACCTCTCAGGAAGAAGAACTTATCGCACCATGAATCTGTAGTGCTTAAGCTCGCATTCCTTGGCGCACAATAATCAAAAAAGCTCTCCCCGACAGAGAGTTTTTTTAAGGGAATCCCAGGAAGTCAACCAGGTTGAGATGTTTCATAACTCGAACTTAAATGGTACAAATCTTCGTTCTATATTACATGTATTATGAAAATAATGGAGGAACAAGGTCTAATTTAATAAAATTAACCCTCTAAATTATTTAATAAGAGCAGATTTAGTATCAAGACTTTACTGCAAAAACCGAATTTTTAGAATTTGATGGTGAAAAATTTCCGCTTTAAGCTCGAAAATCGGCAATTTGAGGGATAACGCCCTCGAAAAACCCGGTTTTTTGGGTTTCTTTTTCCATCTAGAAATCATTCACTACCTTTTTACAGTAGACTCATATCAATGTAACGGAATTTATAATAAATGGATCAACAAGGGTTAATAATTTCCGGCATAATAAATAACTATAGAAGATTCGGAACGAGGAATCCTATCACTTTAGGGATTATCATTTAGGCTTTGCAAGACAGGAAAGTTTCCATTCTCAGTGATGACATACTGCATTGGGATATCATAGGCTGTATGAGGGACATGAGGTTTTAAGAGTTTTTGGTAGGTGATTCCAGCAGAAATCCCGTTATATTGAGATAAAAAGCGGTCATAAAATCCACCCCCATATCCTAAGCGCCATCCTTCCAGGTCAAAAGCCAGCCCTGGGACCAGTACTAGTTGGATCGTTTCAGATGGGACGATGGTACAAACGGGATCCGGTTCAAGCATGCCGAAATGGTGACGAATAAGTTTATCAGGGTCGTATATATGATAATCCATTTGGCCTCCTTGTTTGATGCGTGGAATCACCCATTTTTTATCAACTTGTCGAGATAATAAAGGAGAGAGGTCCACTTCACTTCCCTTCGCCATGTAAGTTAGGATCGTCTTTGATTTTTGAAAGATGGGCCATTCTTGAATAAGTTGACAGATTACCCGGCTAGCTTCACAGCGATAATCAGAAGCTAAAGAAGAACGGATGCGTTTACTGTCCTTTCGAAGCTGAATTTTGATAAGATCAGTATTTTTTGTCATAAAGAAAGAGTGTACTATATTACCGACGAATATCCCCAGGTGGATGCACACCTGGGGATGGATCAATTTTAGATTCTTGCCAGATTGAAAATAGATATAGAGGCGGAATAAAAGGGAATCAAGGCCAGACCTGGGAAGGATTGGAGCTCAAAGAGTCTGCTGGTCCTGGGTTAAAATCATCTGGGTTTCCGCTGGTGAAAACATAGACCTTTCCTGGTCTGTTGAAAGCACAATCACCACTCGTCGAGCATGTGAGCAACCCTGTAAGGCCGGGAAAATCAACTATGGAATAAAGTTCCTGCCTGATAGCAAGGGGGTCAATAAACAACGACCCATCCTCACCCTCAACCGCAACCTGTTTAATTGCATTTAGCAGTAAAGATGCGGCGTCATAGTCATAAGCAGGGAACTCAGAGAGAAATTCTTCCCCATAACGACCCGTATAAGCATCCATAAAGCTCTGATAGGCATCGGTGTGTTCGAATTCCAATGTGGTAGTCGATATATATACGCCAACGGCGTTTTCTCCAGCAGCTTCGAGGAAATTTGGAGTGTTGTATACATTCCAGCCCGATATAGAAATGTTACCAAGCTCAGGCGCTTCTTTTACAGCGGTAATGAAAGTGGCAAAATCCTTAGGTTCCCACCCCATGAAGTATACCAAATCCGGGCTGACCTCGATTAAGCTATTGATCACTGGCGGCATATATGGGTTGCTACTCTCTTTTGTTTTTTGTAAAACACATTCGCCCCCCAACGATGTGAATTCTTGGCATAAGAATTCACTTTGTAATTTTTGTAGTATTTCATCGGCATCGTAGATAGTTGCCAGCTTGCGGGATCCAAGCTCGTTGTATGCATATTGAGCCATTGCAACCACCTGGTTGAGATCATTGGGAGCAGTACGGAAAAATCCTTCGGCGCGGGTGTCTGGGTCTGTCAATTCTGGAGATGTGTTTGTCGAGGAAATCATCACCCGGTTGCCGTCAGATATGATTGGTGCTGCCCGGAGCGCGCCTTTGGAGCAAGTCGTCCCAATCACACCAACGATAGAATCATCACGAACCAAGATTTGGGCTCCTCGTTGTGCCCCCAGTTCGTTGCATTCAGCATCAAACCCAATTAAATCAATCGGATGACCATAAAGCTCTCCGCCGATATCAGTGATTGCAATTTCGATGGCACGCAAGGTATCAATCCCTATGGGGTTAGTTTCCCATAAAAGGTATCCAATCCGGATAGGTGTACCTGGTGGAAAAATAAGCGTAGCATCTGAGAAAGTTGGTGTAATGGTTGGTGTATTGGTATCAGTCGGAGTAGGCGTATTGGTTGGTACTGGTGTATCGGTTGGAATTGGGGTCTCAGTAGGCGGAATTGAAGTCTCGGTGGGAGCTGGCGTAAATGTTGGGGGTGGCGTGAAGGACAGGGTTGGTGCTTCAATAGGTGCTTCTTCTGTGGCAGGAGATGAACAACTTGCAAAGGATAAAATTAACAGGCATAAACAATAAAATAGAATCTTGGTCTTCATGGTTTTATTCCTCCTAACTCCATCATGATTATCAACTAAATATTACCCCCTTTTTCATTGTAAAGAGCGGTTTTTGAATCATCGCAGAATTTCGTTGGATTCCTTTGGTTGTTAATTTCTATTATGGTCTTTCAAACATAGCTCCTGAAAAACCGGTTTTAATAGAGCGCTATTACTATTTATATCATAAAAAAAGGCTGAATACTGAACTGGACTTAAAATAGTATCACTAAATCAGGTAAAATTATGAAATAAACTCTTACTATATTATTTAGTACTATGCCCACTAACCTACCTCCCGAATATTATAAGATCGAGAAACTCTATAAAGAAGCGACGGATCAAGCCGAGAAAATCGAATTGCTTGAAGAGATGATGTCCAAGATCCCCAAGCACAAGGGAACAGATCATCTTCGGGCGGACTTGCGCCGACGCCTCTCAAAGATGAAGAGTTCGTCCTCTCAGGCGAAGAAAAGAGGTAGCAGGCAGACATCAGCTTATAGCATTGGTAAAGAAGGCGCAGGTCAGGTTGTGATTGTAGGGACTCCGAATGTGGGCAAATCCTCCCTGGTGGCATCACAAACCAATGCTGATCCGGAAGTATCACAGGCACCTTTTACAACCTGGGGACCTACACCAGGGATGATGAAAATCGAAAATATTCAGGTGCAATTAATTGACACACCGCCTTTGAATCCAGAATATGTTGAAGCTGATTTATTTAATTTATTGCGTAAATGTGACCTGATCCTGGTGATGGTCGATCTGCAAGCCGACCCAATTGACCAATTAGGGATGGTCATGGACCTGTTGGCACAACAGCGCATCATTCCCGAACACCTGGAAGAGCAGATCCAGGATGAATTTCGGCGAATCTTTACCAAACCCTGTCTGGTTCTGGCAAATAAATGTGATGACGAGCAAGATGAAGAAGTCTATGCAATTTTTCAAGAATTGCTCGAGGGCGATTGCCCGATGATCCCAATTTCAGTGAAGACAGGGCGGAATATTGACCTGTTAAAACAGAAAATCTTCGAAACACTGCAGATAATGCGGGTTTTTTCCCAGGCGCCAGGAGAAAAGGCTAAATTGCATCTGCCCTTTGTCTTACCTATTGGCAGTACTGTGGAGACCTTTGCCGGGAAGGTTCATCAGGATTTTGCTGAGAACATGAAATCAGCACGAGTTTGGGGGAAAAGTGCTGCCTTCGATGGGCAAACAGTCAGCCGCGAACATGTACTTCAAGACGGGGATATTGTTGAGCTGATCATATAATAATGGACATATGGCTTGGCACGTGACCAACTGCTAACTTATGCAAAAGTGACTTTTGCGGTGGTGGTTTGGGGGACATCTTTCATCGCCACAAAGGTTGCCCTGCGGGATGTCTCACCAATGACCGTAGTTTGGTTACGATTTGGCATTGGTACTTTCATTCTTGGAGGTTTCGCTCTTCAACGTAAATTGTTCTATCTTCCAAAACGAAGAGACCTCCCGTATCTTTTTTCCTTGGGTTTTCTTGGTATCACTTTCCACCAATGGCTTCAATCCACTGGACTGGTAACTGCGCAGGCATCCACAACCGCCTGGATCGTGGCTACTACACCAGTCTTTATGGTTTTGATTGGGCGGATTTTTTTACGGGAACAGTTTACATTGACCAAGTTCATCGGAATCGTCGTGGCGACGGTTGGCGGCATAGCTGTTGTGTCGGCAGGGGATATAGCCTCCGTGATTTCAGGGAAATTTGGTACTATTGGCGATTTCCTAATCCTGATCAGTGCCATCAATTGGGCTGTTTTTTCAGCGCTGTCGAGCCGAGGCCTGAAGACCTATCCAGTCATCTGGATGTTGTTATATGTGATTGGGCTGGGTTGGCTCTTTTCAACTATACTGCTATTTACTATCGGTCCAGGATTAAGTGAAGTGACCTCACTTAGTCTTTCTGGATGGTTAGGGGTGCTATTCTTGGGGATTGCCTGCTCCGGAGTTGCCTATATTTTTTGGTACGACGCGCTTCAGATTGTACCTGTCTCGCAGGTTGGCGCTTTTCTCTATATTGAGCCACTGGTTGTAGTGATTGTTGCCCGATTGCTACTGGAAGAGGCTATTGGTCCCGCTTCACTGGTAGGTGGGGGTGCTATTTTACTTGGCGTGTGGCTGGTAAATCGTCGTGGTTGACGAAAGTTTCAATAACTGTATTTGTTGGACTTATCTCTTCGATTGCTATAGGGGTTAAGATATTGATTTGGTGAAAATCATAGGCAACGAATTTGTAGAAAAGGCGGGTTTCGGGTGCATCGACCAATGGTCTAACTCCATTGGAGCCAGCATCGCCTGTTGGTCTAGGCCGATAATCCACCGTTAAATCATTCCTTGGGCGATTGATCGTTCCTGTCGAGTGGGGTATCTTAGGAACTATGAACACACAATACCTTGAAAAGGCTGCACGATTTAACAACATTACCCTAAATCAGCAATATAAGCAGCCCCTGACGCTGGTATTTGAATCCAGACCACGGCGAGCGTCCGTGGATGAGAAGATTATCGGAACAGCTATGTCAGGACCGGTGTTTGTTATGGATGTTGGCAACTGCTTCAACCCTCTCCGCCTGGTTCGTGATATACGTCAGCAGACTCTTCGAATCAATCAAGTTTTGGAAAACATCCAGGTTGCACGGGCTTTCACCTGCTTTCAAGTGGTTGCCCTTTTGGGACAAACCCGTGATCCCCAGGGTCCAGTCTTTATTTTGCGACTGCTGACCACTTTTCATGACGAGATGGCTCCAGTTTACGAACGTTTGCGGTTGTTGAGAGAGGTGGATCAGCATATTGGTCGACTGCAAAATACTGTGGCGGTCACTGTGATGGTTGGAGAAAGCCGTTTGCTAGAGGATCCTTTGATTGATTGGCTTTCCGCTTTGCAGGCTCGGGCAGATCATATCGTGGTTCCTCACCTGACCAGATCTTCCAGACCAGCCACTTTTTTTGATTCTGAATGATATAGGAGAGACCGAATTGCATCTTTTCCACGATCTTTCTACCGAACACTTTGGGATTTATAAGGAGAGCTGAAAATGGGGCGTACCCTACCGACCACTACCCAAATCATTCTTGAGGAACAGCAAGCCCTTCTCGATTTTCGGCGGGGACTGCGAAGAGAGGACCAGGTCTTCTTTGACGAATTATTTTCTCGTGCTCGTAAGCACATCATGGCAATCAACCTGGCAGATCATGTCCTACCCTTTGAGGCTATATTACTGACGATGTTAATTGAAATCATGCGTGATGTAGTTGAACTTAAGGAACATATTGGCGACGCTGAACGTTGAAGAGAATACAATTACCGGTTGGCTTCTGGATGTATATGAGCATGCCCAGGAAGGGGTCGTGGTGTGGCTGCTCGGCGAGGATGGGAAGCGTGTTCAACTGCGCCAACAGTTTGCTGTAAGTTTCTACGCTTCCGGCCCTTTTCCAAAACTGCGAAGGCTGTGGAAATCCCTCAGCGAGATGGATATTCCCATAGCTCTAGACCGTGTCCAGCGGCGTGACCTGTTCGCTGGATTGATTGATGTTCTGGGGGTGGTTGTTCCCAACCCGGCACATTTTCAGCAAGTTTTTTTGCGTGCCCGGCGGGGGTTCCCAGATTTGACCTGGTACGATGCAGATATACCCGTCGCGATGCGGTATGCTGCTAGCTGTAATGTATTTCCCATGGCGAAGATTCGGATCGAAAAAAACCAGGATGGCTGGATTCGCGGGATTGATCTATGTGATTCGCCCTGGGATCTGGATACACGACTTCCACCCTTGAGAATCTTAAGGATACGTCCAGATACGGATCCATTCCGTCGTCCACCGCAGATGATTTGGATTAAAACTGCTCAGCACATCATGCGCCTATCTCTCCATCCCCTGCGAAGTTTTTTGGTTCAGTTTTCTTCAATTCTCAAGCGGCATGATCCAGATCTGATCTTGAGTCAATATGGTGATACCTGGCTCTTCCCTTTGCTGACAGAATACTGCGAGATCGAATCAATCGATTTTTTCAATCCTAACCGCGATTCAGAACGCCAGGTCTTGCAGCGGGAAGCCCGTTCCATCTTTACTTATGGGCAGACGCTTTATCGGGGGCAACAAACCCACCTGTTTGGGCGGTGGCATATCGATGAGTGTAACGCCATGATGTATGGAGATTATGGTCTGGAAGGGGTTATTGAACAGGCACGCGTCACGGGACTTCCCCTCCAGGAGGCAGCGCGTAAATCCCCTGGAGCAGGCATAACTGCTCTCCAGATCATTCAAGCGCTTCGTGATAATATCCTGGTCCCCTATCAAAAACAGCAGGCTGAAATGTTCAAGTCCGCCCGCCAGCTTATCAGCGGAGATCGAGGTGGTTTAGTTACCCAGCCAGTCGTTGGTTTGCACCAAGATGTGGCTGAGATTGACTTCGTATCGATGTACCCGAGCATCATGGTGCATTTTAATATTTCACCGGAGACTGTAGGTACCACGAGCGAAGACAGCCGCTACATTCCCGATCTAGGAATCCCGATTGATTTCACCCGGACAGGGTTTATACCAAAAACCCTACAGCCCCTGATCGAAAAACGGATTGCTTTGAAGTCCGCGCTGAAAGACATGGATCAGCGCGACTGTCGTTACAAATTCTATAAAGGTCGCATCCAGGCATTGAAATGGCTTCTAGTTGTTTGCTTTGGCTACTTAGGCTATAAAAACGCCCGTTTTGGACGAATTGAGTCGCATATGGCAGTCACAGCCTATGGGCGAGAGTGTTTGCTGCGAGCGAAGGAAGCTGCAGAAGATCTTGGGTATCGCGTCTTGTATTTATATGTTGATGGCCTCTGGGTACAGAAAGAAGGACTAAATGGAGAAGACCTCAACCTGCTTTTAGAAGAAGTTACTCGCCGGACGGGATTACCGATTGCCCTTGAAGGTATCTACAACTGGATTGCTTTTTTGTCTTCTCGTGTGGACGAACGCATCCCGGTAGCGAACCGTTATTTTGGCGTGTTCAAGGATGGTCGTATCAAGATGCGCGGTATTGAGACCAGGCGTAGGGATTCTTCTCCCTGGATTGCAACGGTTCAAGAACGGATTCTAAGCGAATTGGTTTCCTTAGAGGATACAACTCAGTTTCCGGTCCTCCTTCCCGTATTGGTTGCAGGGATCCAGAACGATATACAGAATCTCTATGCTTGCCGGATCCCCATCGAGGACCTTATCATCACCCAGACCTTAAGCCGTGAGCTGGATGCTTACCGTGTACCTTCTCCAGCTGCCCGGGCTGCCAAACAGCTCGTCCTGATGGGAAAGGAAATCCGCCCAGGGCAGCGCATTCGCTTTGTCTATACCCTGGGCGAACCTGGCGTTCACGCCTGGAATGTGCCTGATCCACCAAAACCGGAGATGCTAGATCTGGCACGTTACCGGACCTTGCTGATCAGGGCGGTCCATACCATCTTGCAGCCTTTTGGGGTAGAGAAAAATGTGCTTGAAACCTGGCTGTACTCGAACGCTTCTTATGGCGCTCCGGTGGGCGTGGTTCCGCAGTGGGATGTTGCCAGTCCATTATTCTGTAGTGTTACCTCCCCTTAATCATCAATATTATTGCTATATATACAAATATATTGGCATAAACGACAAATTATTTGACATAATATTAAAATTATGCTATGATATTGCCATAGGAGTAAACTCATGAGTATTATCCCCCAAAAATGTCCTAGCTGTTCAGCTCCCTTAAAGGTTACTCAATTAACCTGCGTCGCTTGTGGTACGGGCGTGTTTGGGAGCTTCGATCTCAGCCCTTTCTTCCGGCTTTCCCCCAGGCGCTTACGTTTCCTGGAAGATTTTGTCCGCAATCGTGGCAATGTTAAAGAGATGGCTCGCGAAACTGGGGAATCCTACTGGGCTATCCGTCGCCAGTTGGATGAAGTGATTGAAGAGCTTGGATATGAGACTTCACCTACCCAGATGGATCTCTCTTTCCAGCGGCAGGAAATTCTGCGTCAGCTCAGCCAGGATGAAATCAGTGTTGAGGAAGCAAAACGGCAATTGACTCAGCTTGGTGAAGGAAACCTCTAGCCATGAAGGCGTTTCCCCAATGTTTTTTCATTGATCACCATGGTTTAAGTGAGCCGATCAGAGGAAGGGTAAAAAAACCTAACCGTTAATTAAAAGAAAGGAGTCCATGATGGATTTAAGCCAAGAAAGAACAATGATATTGGAAATGATTGCCAGTGGCAAGGTCAGTGTTGAAGAGGGAGAAGAGTTGATCAAGGCATTAAACGCCAGCGTGACGATAAGGGAACCGATAGAGTCCTGGGTTCCAGAGTTCCCAGACCTAACCGACTTACCGCCAGTGCCTCCGATCCTCCCGGTTTTCCCAATGTCTTCCATGTCAGGAATACCACCAAAATCTCCCGTGTGGGGTAGGAATATCGATTATGAAGGCCTTACTCAGGAGTTACGCGAGTTAGGAATCAACAGGCTGACCATGAGTGACCTTCAGGAGTTGCAAGCTCACCGGGTTACCCCCGAGTACGTCCGCGAAATGCGGGCATTAGGTCTGGAGCCCCATGGCATCGGTGGCTGGATCGAACTTCGAATTCATGATGTCACTCCACATTATGTCCGGGAACTTCAGTCGTTGGGGTTGGAGGGACTCAGCATCGGTGAACTGACGGAACTGAGAATTCATAACATCTCTGGGCAGTATGTTGCAGAAATGATTTCTTTGGGGTTCGATGATCTCCAGATCCAGCAGTTGGTCGAATTTGGCATCCATAATATCAAGCCCCAATACGTCGGTGAACTGCGTAAGTTAGGCCTCCAACTGGATCCGTCAGAAATCGTCGAATTTGCTATCCATAATGTCCGACCAGATTTCATTCATGAAATGCGTGAGCTTGGATTGGACCTGGATCAGGAGCAAATCGTAGAGTTCTCTATTCACAAGATCTCCCCCAGGTTTGTTTCCGAAATGCAGGAACTGGGCTACGATCTGAGCCCCGAGCAGATTGTGGAACTTGGCATCCACCGAATCCAACCAGGATTTATTCAGCAGATGCAAGAGTTAGGGTATGGAGATATCCTCTTCGATCAACTGGTCGAGTTAGGGATCCACCATATAACGCCAGGGTTTGTGCGAGAGATACGTGATGTGTTTGGAAAGGATGTCTCTATCGAGAAAATCATTGAGATGCGTAAATATGGCATCAATCCACGTACCTTTAGGGATTTACGGGCTCAAGGCGTGGAGATCGAACCTTAAATGAAAGGTCGATTAGTGCAGCTACTTTTCGAGCCCTTTACAACTATTAGACCATGTCATGATCTTAGCAGAGATACAAACTATGAGTTTGAGTAACACATCAAAAACCTGAAGACAGTAGGAGATGTTGTCAGACCTTTTAACCAGATTTGGACTCATGATGCTGGTATAGAAAGACGCCCTTTGAACGATCTTAGGGCGTCTTTCTATTTATGTGGGTAAAAGATACTATTCAACCTGGATAGTCTCTAATCCTTCGACCATCTCCTTGATAACATCAAAACCTCCTTGCCAGAAATCTGCTTGGGTGATATCAAGACCAGCTGCAGCGCAGATATCAACGGGAGAGGCGGAACCTCCTGCTTCGAGGATCTTGATATAACGAGGTTTAAATGACTCGCCTTCTTCTTTATACTGCTTGTATAGAGAGAGCACAAGCAGTTGTCCGAAGCTGTAGGCGTAGACATAAAATGGCACTTGCAAGAAATGAGGAATGGAAACCCATTCCCATTTAAATTCCTCGCTAAGTTCCACTGCTTCCCCAAACTGCTTTTGAAAATTTTTGATATACGCTTCGCAGAGTTGGTCTATGGTTGCGCCTTTGGCTACCATATCGTGGGCGGTGACCTCAAACATAGCAAAGAAAATCTGGCGCATAATGGTTGCATAAGCGTCATCAACCTGTCGGAAAAGGATATCTCTTCTTACCCCAGGATCCTTTTCAAACTCAAACAGCCGGTCTACCAGGAGCATCTCAGCAAACGTGGAGGCGTTCTCAGCCATAGGAAGTGCCGAGTGGAAAGTAAAGATATTATGGTCGAAAGCTAACATGGCATGGATTGCGTGACCCAGTTCATGGGCGAGGGTGGCGATGTCATTTGCTTTACCCTGGTAGTTGACTTTGACATATGGCGTGTGACTGGGCACCACGGAGGCGCAGAAAGCACCATCTTCCTTGCCCTTGCGGACTTCACTGTCAATATGATTCTCATCGAATACCTTGGATGCGAGGTTGGCAATACGAGGAGAGAAGTCTTCGAAAGCCTGGAGGGTCAATATCACGCCTTGGTGGAAATCGTAAACCTTATCTGTCTCAGTGACTGGCGCGTAGATGTCATATCGCCTTAACTTCTCAATGCCCAACCATTTCGCCTTAAGTTTAAAATATCGTTGAAAGATCTCAGCATTGCTCTCACTAACTTTCATGAGGGTCTCTACTACCTCATCGGGGAGGTCATTGACTAGGTTCCGGGCTGAAATTGGGGATTCATATTTGCGAAGCTCCACGTTTTCAGCACGCCAGTCACGGATCAATGTCTGATACATCTGACCCAGGATGGGACCATCCTCACCATAGATACGGTACAACTCTTTATAGGCTGCAGCACGGACCTCGGGATTGGATGACCTGACCAGGACCATCAATTGGCCTCGAGTCAAATCCTTTACCTCGCCATCCAGCTCTACTTTGAAGGTATAACGGTTAGTAATTGAGTCATACAACCTTACCAGGGCATTAACACCGTTGACATCTTTTATGTTGATGATCTTCTCTTCTGACTCGGAGAGGGTATAAGGTTTGAAATGACGCATCTCTTCCAACCAGTATCGATAGTCGTTTGCGCGGGCCATCAGTTCCTCCGCCTTGTCTTCATTCAAGTCTTTCCACCAAAGGGAGAAAAACAAGGTCTGGTTCTGAATTTTTGCCAGGAATTCCTGCACCCGAGCATAAAGTGCCTGGGCTTCCTGATTTTGAGTGTCAGCTGCAAACCACAATCCCGGGTAGGTACCTAATATTTGAGCTAAATGAGTGCCGGATTCCAAATCTTTAACAATCTCCATAAAATCTTTAAAGTCAATCTGGTCGGTGAGTTTACTTCGGTACCCTTGGAAGTTCTCTGCCCGGGTTTCTAAGGTTTTAAAGGCTTCCTGAATCTCAGGTCCGTCATGGGAAGGGAACAAATCACTTAAATCCCAGGGTGATAAGATATATTCATCAGGCATGGTTTCTCCTCCTCGGCAATAATTTTTTGTCCATTGTTGTACAAAAGGGTATTATAAACGATAGAATACCCATTTGGATTTAGGGAAGGCTCATTAGTATTGCTGATACCCTTAATTTGATGATTTAGTGGTTACGACTCTAACCATTAGCGATACTAGGTCAACAAGTTGTTAGTGGTTTCAAAGAGTAAAAAAGTCATCAAAACCATTTAGCTCCCCCTTGTAAAGGTTGTCAACTTGTGTTTTAGCCTTTATAATGTACGCGCTTGGTTTGTGTCAAAGTTTTTTAGGTGTTATCTTTTAAGCTATTGAAGATCCCACTGTAATTCTCAACCTTTGATACAGCCTTATCTTATCAAATTGGAGTGCATAACTGCTATGGAAGAAAGCAAAGTTCTCTTCGAGCCACCCACTGAAGAGGAAAAAATTACTGAAGGGTCCTCAGAAACCCAGGAGTCAATGGAGACTCTTCTAGAAAAGGAAGGTTTAGGTATTGATTTTCCTAAGACCGGCGAAACGCGAACAGGTGTCATTGCCTCAATATCACCAACTGAAATTTTGGTCAGTGTTGGCGCAAAATCGGAAGGGATTGTTGGGGGGCGCGAATTTGACCAAATTGATGCCGAAATTCGTTCAGCTTTCGAAATCGGACAGGAGATTCCTGTTTATATCCTCAGTCTCGAAGATAAGAATGGGAACCTGGTGCTCTCATATAACCGGGCACGGGAAGAGATGGACTGGGATACTGCTGAAAAGTTACAGGAAGCCGATGAAGCGTATCAGAGTAAAGTGATAGGATTCAATAAAGGGGGATTACTTGTTGAATTGGGACAACTGCGAGGATTTGTACCTGCTTCTCAGATTGGCCTTTCACGGCGTTTGTCCCTCAGCGGTGACACACCCGAAAAACGCTACAGTGAACTTGTGGGTGAACCAGTCTCTGTTCGAGTTATTGAAGTTGATCGTTCTCGAAGGCGGTTAATTTTATCTGAACGTATGGCTTTGAAGGAAACTCGTGAATCCCTGAAAGATAAATTGCTTGAAGATTTACAGGTCGGGGAAGTTCGTACCGGTCGAGTGACCAGCCTGGCTGATTTTGGCGCCTTTGTCAATATAGACGGTGCCGATGGATTGGTTCACATGTCAGAAATCTCTTGGGAGCGCATACAAAGCCCTAAAGATGTGCTGAAAGTGGGTCAGGAAGTAAAGGTTGAAGTGATCAGTATCGATCGAGATCGGAAGCGCATTGGTCTCTCGATTCGACGACTTGAGGATAATCCTTGGGTAAAGAAAGTGGATAATATACGTGAAGGACAACTCGTTGAAGGTACGATTACCCACCTCACAAAATTTGGTGCTTTTGCTAAGCTGGGTGATGAGGACCTGGAAGGTTTGATACATGTCTCCGAATTAAGTCAGAACAGGGTTGAACATCCCAAGGAAGTTGTAGCCGAAGGCGACACAATGACCTTGCGTGTGATCAAAATTGATAAAGAACGCCAGCGTATTGGTCTGAGCTTGCGAAAAGTTGACTCTGCTGCATATGCTGACTTGGATTGGAAGATGTTGCGAGATGAACTTGAACCAGCAATTGAGGACGATGCCTTTGAATTTGATGAGACAGAATTAGTTGATGAGGAAGAAGGATCAGCCGAAGCGATTTCCGAAGAGGAGCCAGTTGAAGTTGGGCTTGTGGAAACAATCGCAGAGGAAAAACTTGATGAAGATCAAGAAGGAAATGAATCCGCAAATCCTCCGGAGGAAGATGCTAGTCGCGAAGAGGAAACCCCATCAGATGATGGAGATCCTGAAGAGGAATAACATCACAAAAAGGCGCACCTACCGGGTAGCGCCTTTTTTTCTCGTATTAATGTTTTGTAAGAAAGCTTGATTTGATTGGAATTTAGATAATATTTGGTAGAATTAAATTGTAAGGTTTATATGTATAAAGTAATCTTAATGCGAGAGATTCAACTTTTTCACCCGCAAATTTAACCAATAGGAGGTAGTGCTTTGTCGAACATGGAACGTTTTACACAAAGGGCACGGCGGGTGCTTAGTATTGCGCATCAAGAAGCAGAACGTATGCGCCACAGTTATATTGGTACTGAACACCTGCTAATAGGTCTTATGCTAGAAGAGGGTGGGGTGGCTGCGCGCGTTTTGACGGAACTTGGTTTGGAAACGAAGCGAGTTCAGGAAATAATTGAACGTCTAACCGGCGTCGGGCAATATAAAACCAATCGTCCTGAACTTTCTCCAGGCATGCAAAAAGTACTTGAACTCGCCCTTGAACAAGCCAGGAAATTGGGTCATCATTATATCGGTGTTGAACATCTTCTATTAGGCTTAGTGGAGCACAATGAAGGGGTTGCAATTGATGCATTAAAGAAGATGGGGGTTACCCCCGCCCAGGTTCGCCGCCAGACAGAGCGTGTTTTAAAAGAGAGTAAAATTCAACGTTCAGAACGTCCACAACAGCAACCTGCTAAAGAACAGGAGAAAAAGTCCAAGTCGAAGACACCCATGGTGGATCAACTTGCCACGGATTTAACCACTCTTGCTGAGGAAAGTAAACTTGACCCAGTCATTGGGCGTCAAACAGAAATCGAACGAGTGATTCAAATATTGGCGCGTAGAACGAAAAATAATCCGGCATTGACTGGAGAGCCTGGTGTTGGAAAAACAGCGATTGTAGAAGGACTCGCTCAACGGATAATTGAAGGTGATGTTCCAGCACCGTTGCTTGGAAAACGAGTACTCCAGTTGGATGTTGGTTCGCTGGTCGCAGGAACAATGTATCGTGGTCAATTCGAAGAGCGCCTTAAACGAGTTATCCAAGAACTGAAACAATCGGATGCCATTCTTTTCATTGACGAAGTGCACATGTTGGTGGGCGCCGGTTCAGCAGGTTCAGCAATGGATGCAGCAAATATCCTAAAACCGGCGTTGTCTCGTGGTGAACTTCAGGTCATTGGTGCGACGACCTTAGATGAGTACCGCAAGCATATTGAAAGTGATGCTGCTTTGGAACGCAGATTCCAACCGATTTTGGTTGAAGAACCTTCTCAAGAAGAAACAATCGCAATACTCAAAGGCATCAGATCCGCTTACGAAGCCCACCACCGGCTGATGATCTCCGATGAGGCACTTGATGCAGCTACTACTCTCTCCTCTCGTTATGTTACGGATAGATTCTTGCCTGACAAAGCAATTGATCTCATCGATGAAGCTTCTTCCAGAGTGCGTATGTATAAAAGCCCGGCTGCTAAGAAAACTAAAGAGATAATGTCCAACTTACGAGAAGTTCGGCAGCAATATGAAGAAGCAGTCAAGGAAGATCGTGAGGAGGAGGCCTTAGCCCTCCTTGAACGGCAAGAAGAATTGGAAAATGATCTCGATCATTACCGCAACACATGGAATCGAGATACCAGCCCTACTGTAAGTGTGGATGATATCGCAGAAGTGGTTGCGATGTGGACCGGTGTTCCTGTTATGCAGATGGCTCAGGCCGAATCTGAGCGTTTGCTGCAGATGGAAGAGGAATTAAAGAAAGCTATTATCGGTCAGGATGAAGCCATAAAAGCCATTGCGAAAGCAGTTCGGCGCGGTCGAGCTGGATTGAAAGATCCACGCCGACCCATTGGCACCTTTTTCTTCTTGGGTCCAACAGGTGTTGGCAAGACAGAATTGACCAAAGCTCTCGCGACCTTTATGTTTGGTAGTGAGGATGCCCTTATCCAGCTAGATATGTCTGAATTTCAGGAGCGACATTCTGTCAGCCGCTTAGTAGGTGCCCCTCCAGGCTATATCGGCTATGATGAAGCTGGGCAGCTTACAGAAGCAATCCGCCGCCGACCTTACTCGATCATCGTTTTTGACGAAATTGAGAAAGCTCATCCCGATTCGTACAATATGCTTCTGCAGATTATGGAAGAAGGACATCTTTCGGATGCAAAAGGTCGCAAAGTTGACTTCAGCAACGCGATAATCGTGATGACATCCAACATAGGTACCACCACCATCAACCAGTCTGCACTTGGATATCAACTACAGCGGGATAAAGATGTGGAAGAACGATTGGCTTACCAGGAGATGCGCCGAGAGCTCACCAAGGCACTCAAGAAGCAATTCCGACCCGAGTTCATAAATCGCCTGGATGATATCGTCATCTTCCGTGCCCTGAATAAAGAAGACATCAACCGGATTGTAAACCTGGAGTTAGCTAAGGTTTCTGAAAGATTGGCAGAACATGAAATTACCATTACCGTGACACCGGAGGCTGTTGAATTGATTGCTGATCTAGGTTTCAACCCTGAAATGGGTGCCCGTCCTTTACGCCGAATAATTCAGCAAAAAGTTGAAGATCCATTGTCAGACGCCTTGCTATCGGGTGAGTTCAAAGCGGGTGAATCCATCGTTGTTGATATAGAAATGTTAGAAGATGAAGCAGAAATTATCCTACGGCAAAAAGATGGATCAGAAAAGGAATCACAAGAACTAATCGCTGCAGCATAACGAATAAATTCTTATTCACCTATTCCACAGGGGCGGTTAACAAACCGCCCCTGCCTGGTTTATAATGAGGGTATGGCAAAGACACAAACCAGATATGTATGCGGTAAATGTGGGCGGATTTCTCCCAGGTACATGGGAAAATGTCCTAAGTGTGGTGCTTATAACAGCTTCAAGGAAGAGGTAGTCCAACCACGTTTCAAGGATGGATCACGTACAATCCCTGGGTTATCCGGGCGATCTATCCCACGGCGGATTGGTGAGGTCGGCGGAGATGTCGATGAGCGGTTACCTATGCCAATGGCTGAGTTTGCTCGGGTACTGGGTGGTGGAATCGTCCCGGGTTCGGTAATCCTTGTAGGGGGCGATCCAGGTATAGGGAAATCGACCTTGCTATTGCAGATGGCGATGGCAATGGCTTCCAAATCCTCCCCTATCAACAATCCCGTATTGTATGTATCTGGAGAGGAATCAGAGCGGCAGATAAAAATGCGTGGAGCGCGATTGCTTTCCTTGAATTCCGTTCATTTAGATGATCCTAACCAGGATCTGTCTGGTAGTGATTTCCCTGAAGATTTGTTCCTTGTAACAGAGACCAACCTGGATTCAATTTTTGAACATGTTCAGGAAGTGAAACCTCAGCTATTAATCGTCGATTCCATTCAGACCACCTATATTCCTGAAAAAGAATCTTCTGCCGGGTCCGTTTCTCAGGTGCGAGAATCAGCCTCCCGTTTGAGGGAACTGGCAAAGACGTCGGGTATCACCGTTTTTATTATTGGTCATGTCACAAAAGAAGGGGCGATTGCCGGACCAATGGTTTTGGAACACATTGTAGATACAGTGTTGTATCTTGAGGGAGACCGTTATCAGAGTTATCGGTTGTTGCGCTCGGTGAAGAATCGTTTTGGTGCAACAGCCGAAGTTGGTGTCTTTGAAATGCGGGAACGCGGCCTTGTGGAGGTTAGCAACCCATCGGAGGCTTTCCTGGCAGAGCGGATGGTTAATGCCTCAGGGTCAGCCATCGCTGTGACCATGGAGGGTACTCGGCCTTTATTGGTAGAGATACAGGGTTTAACCAGTCCCACATCCTTTGGAAACCCTCGCCGGACTCCCAACGGGATTGATTTCAACCGTTTGTTATTAACAGTTGCTGTGCTTACCCGCCGGGTGGGGCTGCGACTTGCTGACCAGGATGTGTTTGTCAACGTGGTGGGAGGATTGAAAATCAGTGAACCCGCTGCAGATTTGGCTGTTGCCGTCGCAATTGCTTCCTCAGTCAAAGATCAGCCTCTGCGTGCTGATACAGTCTTGATCGGTGAGGTTGGTTTGAATGGCGAATTAAGGGCAGTGGGTCAAATGAACGCTCGACTGCGTGAAGCAGCGAAATTAGGATTTAAAGCCGCCATTGTTCCTCGTCGGCTACGATTTGGTGAACCCTGGCCGGAGGACATCGAAATAATTGAAACCAGGAGTTTGAGGAACGCTCTGAAAATCGGATTGTTATCTGGGAGTAAAAACGAAGGTGGGTAACAGAGAATACCGGTCGATACTGTACGATTGCAATACGCGTTATAAATCAATTGGCCTCTATCCGGTAAGTGAAAAGATTCTACTCGACGACTCTATAGGCCAGGCATCCCTACCCGAAGGAATTTTTCCATCCGTTTTCATACGAAAACACTCTCAAACCAGTTTGTCATTTTCGATGATGGCATCTGGATATTAAAAAATTAATTTTTAACAGAAATGGTCAATATTATCTGCTTACCATCTCCGTTGGCAGAAAGTTCAAAATATAGGGCTTTCTTCCTTTTGTGGCACAATCTTGAATTTCCCCTCTGTTTAAAATAATATAAAAACAAGAACGCCTGTGCTATAATTGGTTTAGATAAGTTGATTTCCGAAGCAGGAGTGTGCAGGATGGATAAAGCTGAATTCAAAGCTTTCCTAAAACGTAGTCGCCGTAAGGACAGCGCCATTGAGCAGATCACGGATCTGGTCGCTGATTTTGAGTCCCACCTGCAGGAGCATTACCATGGGAAAACACTCGACCAAGCTACAGTCGAATCCCTAGAAAGCTATGTATCCTGGTTTGAGAGTGAGACTGGAGTATCCGCTTCCAAACCATTGTGGGCTTTGCGCTATTACTTCGAATTCATCGAGGAAAGCGAACTCAGTGATCTTGCTGGTGAACTGAGAGCTGGACGAATCAAACGCAAACCCTTTTACCTTAAGAAATTTCTAGGTGTGGAATCTGATCACATCGCCAAATTGGAAGCACATTATATTGAGAACATAGACCAGATGTTGGATGAAGGCCGTACACCTGCCCTCCGCCAGGCACTTTCCGAACATACAGGGATTCCTTTAAAGGATATCCTGGAACTGGTAAAACTTTCAGACCTGGCGCGTTTAGGGGCTGTTCGGGGTGTTCGCGCCCGGCTTTATCATGACGCAGGGCTGACCCCCGAAAAGATCGCCAGACGGGAGCCTGAAGAACTGCATAGGATGCTGGTTGAATGGGTCAAAGAAACCGGTTTCGACGGCATCGCACCCTTTCCGAAAGAGGTTCAGCACCTAATAGATGATGCCCGGAAACTGCCTCCCCTCGTCCACTATTAATCTATCCAAAAATCTTTTTTGACTAGAGAACCAATCATAGAAAATCTCATTTCCGAATCATTCCCCCTATTTTTTTAAAATCGTTTACTCTCGGAAAAATAATCATAATATGATGATCAAAGAGATTCAAACCAAGACTATCCTCAATCACGTCAAGCAACCCGAACCCTATTTTGGGTTAAAGTACAATATGAACCTCTACCGTGGTTGCCAGCACCAATGTATTTATTGTGATTCCCGTTCTGAATGCTACCAGATTAAGAACTTCACTGAGATTCATGTCAAGGTCAATGCTATCGAACTTCTAGCGGATGCCCTGCCGCGCAAGCAGGTTCGTGGCACCATCGGTTTCGGTTCGATGAATGACACTTATATGCCCGTTGAGCGGAAGTATCAAATGACACGTCGTGCCTTGAAATTGGTCGCACAACATCGTTTCCCCGTTCATATTGTTACCAAGTCCGACCTGGTTTTGCGGGACATGGACCTGCTACAGCAAATCAGTAAAGTATACGCTGCAATCAGCTTCACCATCACCACCGTTGATGACTCCCTGGCAAAGAAGATTGAACCGGGAGCTCCTACTTCTTCTACTCGCTTCCATGCCATGAAGGCTCTGGCCGATGCCGGTATCCTCACTGGACTCACCATGATGCCAATTTTACCCTTCATCGAAGATACCGTTGAGAACATCACTGGATTGGTGAAAATGGCGCATGGTTTTGGTGCCAGCTATATCTTACCCTGGTTTGGGATGTCTTTGAGGGCTGGATCGCGTGATTATTATTACGAAAAACTCGACCAACTTTTTCCAGGAACAAAAGAGAAATATGTGGGGCAATTTGGTGGGCGCTATGAATGTAATTCCCCCCATTGGCGGAAGCTAGACGATTTATTTCATAAACTGGTTTACGAGCATGGAATTGCCACCCAGATTCCGGTGTTTCTCCCTGAAAAGATCAGTAAGGAGGAAAAAGTGGGGAAGCAGTTGGATCTGTTTTAGGGGGATGTAGGGCGGCTAGTCATTCAGCCCCACTTCAGGTGGGCAGGGATTTTTTGAAACTTGCTATGACTCCACAAAACAACTCCCAACCCGATTTTTATGTGGGTGAAATCCCTATCTACGGTAATACGGTTCTGTCTCCGATGGCTGGATATTCGGATTGGCCTTTTCGTTCTATTTGCCGTGAGCTTGGTTCAGCGATCAGCTATACAGAGTTTGTTAACGTGAATGATATCTTAGCTTCCCCTAAAAGGGTGATGCATAAGATGATCTTTAGCGAATCAGAACGACCCGTTGCCATCCAAATCTATGGCGATGCTCCAGACCGCATCCTCGAGGCAGCCATCCAAGTGCAGGAATTGGGTCCAGATTTCATCGATATCAATATGGGCTGCCCTTCCAGTTCCATCGCTAATCGCGGTGCTGGTGTTGGCCTGATGCGCAACCCTCTAAAAATCGCCAGTATTTTCCGCACATTATCCACTAATATGCAAGTTCCCATTTCAGGGAAAATCCGTTTGGGCTGGGATCAAGACTGCTTAACTTACCCGCTGGTTGCTCGTATCATCGCAGAGAATGGCGGACAGCTACTTGCACTTCACGCGCGGACCAAGGCGCAGGGCTACCGCGGTAGCGCTGATTGGGATGCTATTGCTGAAGTGGTGGCAACCGTAGATATCCCCATAATCGGTAATGGTGGTGTCCACGCCATTGAGGACATCAATCGTATGATGACTTATACTGGCTGCGCTGCAGTGATGATTGGTCGGGCTGCGATTAGTAATCCCTGGATTTTTACTGGACTAAATCGGGAGATGGTTTCCCCGTCTCAGGTCCGGGAGATGATCCGAATCCACCTGGATCGTAACCTGGTATTTTATGGTCCGGAACTGGGATTGGTCTTGTTTAGGAAATTCGCAGCCCGTTACCTGGCTTCCTACCAACTGCCCAGGGAATTGAGGAAAAAACTACTAACATGCAATTGTCCGAAAAAATTCCTGGCTCTGTTGGATGAAATTACACCCAGATTTATGAAATGAATATGTCTAAAGAACAAGACAGAGAAAAAATTTTCCGTGGTTTTTAGTTATTCTTATCGACAATTGTATACTTGTTGATTGCAATTTAAACACATCAAGATAATATTTTTATTATCATCCGTTAATACTTGCTTTGGTTCAAGCCTAAATTATCCATCATTAATTTTCAACCGTGAATATCTCCCCCGCACTATTCCCAAAAATCTCCGGCAAGTAAGCCTGCCAAGCCTTTGCTGGTAATACCTGGAATTCCCCTGGACTGGTAAGCACCAAAGTATAAGTTAACACATAGGTCCCCGCTGGGGCATAATCCGCTGCCCAGGTGATATGACCATCATAAATGAGTGGTTCTTCGAACCACCACCAGCCCCAACCATTTGAGAACGGCGCTCGTGGCAGATAGCAATTCGCTCCACTCTTACCACATTCTACAACGTTTGAAAGGGTGTGTTTAATGTGGGTATCCAGGATTTCAGCACCGGCGGGGATGGTATCTTCCACAAGTAGGTAATGGGCATCGTTTTCGAGGCTGAAGGCTATGCTGACAGTGACCAGATCTCCGACCGCTGCTTGTTTATCGTCATTCGTTCCCCGGTAGGACCTCGTAATATGAATCCCATGGCTTTGTGCCTCTGCTTCCACAGCAAGCCGGTATACCTTAAGGTGTGCTGTATAATACAAACGACCCGGACCCGCTGATCGCTGTATCGATAGTCCATTTGCCGTCCCGGGGTATAGTTTATCAGCAGGGATGGTTGCGGATACAGCGTTGAGGCGTGTATTCCCACCGGCTTGGCCCTCGATGATTGGTTCGCCATTCAAACTTGCAGCATAAGCGAAGTCACCTGCTAGCTCCCCTGTACCCTTCATGACCTCTGTCAATGCTAGCAAGGTCCATGCCGTTTCATAAGTCGATCCCCACGATCCATCCGCTTTCCGATGAACCATCAGATAGCTTAAGGCTTCTGGGATCAGGTGTGAGGCGGGGTCATATTGTGCCAGGGTGTAAACCACAATCGATGTATTCATGATGGGGGTGTCTAGGTTGGATGGGGCAGATTTTCCTTCCCAATATATCCCCGTATCGCTTGGGATTGCAGAGAATTCTAAGTCTGTGAGGATAGTATCGATTCGACTATCTCTTGGGTCATTGATCCCCAGGGTTAGTACCAGGAAGGCTTCAGCATATGGGCTGAGCTGGTTGCGTACATCGAAGAAGTCTTTTGCTGAGCTGGTGACACTCTCTCCCGTAAGGGACAGAGCCAGGTAGTGAAACGCCAGCTGGTCCAGCTGCCAGGTGGAGGAGAGCATCTCTAAAGACGGTAAGGTCGCTAGCAGGTAATTACGTCCTTTCTCTATTACTGATTCATCTACAAAAACACCAGCCCGTTTTGCTTTATTTAGGCCAAGTAGGATATAGGCGGAAATGTTAGAATCGCTCGTGTGGGATGGAGGACTCTCCGTATTTTTGCCCTTTTCCTGGAGCCACCACCCCCAGCCTCCATCTTCATTTTGCTGGGTGGTGAGTTCTTGGATACCTGATTCCATTGTCCGTTCAAAACGAGCGGAAAAATTGGGAGACTCCAAACCCAAATCCTGGATGGTACGGTAGGCAATCAGGTTTGGCAAAAAACTTGAGAGGATTTGTTCGGCGCTGGCATAAGGATAATTTTCCAGGAAGTCAAGGCCATCGATCATTGCTGCTGCCAGTGAAGGAGCTAAAGTAACTTCCAGAGTTGCCGCTGTCGGATGGTAAGTGCCTGGTAAGCTGACAGCCTCCAGACTTTCTCCCTCCAGATCAAGGATTCCAGCTGAGTTAAAGGTCTGAGGGGCGACGAAATGGAATATAGGGAGATTACCAACATCAAGTTTGGTTGAAGTCGGGCATCCAACGCCTAAAGCCGAGAATTTCAGGTCAAAAAAGGTTGTCTCCTCGACTCTCCCAAGCCATGTGACCTGGGTGCTTCCGTGAGTTGGTATTGAGATTTGTTGGGTTTCGTCGTTTGGCTTATCTAGCGTGAACCCATTTGCCTGCAATGATACATCAACAAGCAGGTCATTTGCGGACTGGTTATAAATCTCAGCAGCGATCTCTGTATAATCGCCAGCGACCAGGAAATTCGGAAGCACTGGTTGTACCCACAGTTCATTGCTAGTGTTCCATATGTCTTGGACCTGACCGACGAGTGTATCTGCTGACACCACCTGAACCTCGATTTGGTAGGCGGAAGGGTTATTCGGTAGCGTCAAAGTCAGGTACGCCTCACCGTCTTGGTTCGTAAGAACGTTTGCCTGCCAAAAAGCTGTGACGGGGACATCTTGCCGCATGATACTATCCTGGTATCCTTCTTCACCACTGGCCATATCTTCTGAAATTATTGTCCACCGTCGTGAGTCAACGGCCAGTGTCATGCTGGTGCGAATCCCCAGGGCTTGTTCCCCATAAAAAGCTTCCAGAATATCCACCATATTGGATTCTGATAACGATGGTGAACCCAGGTCTCTAACCAAAAGGGAAAATTCGCTATGGACTGGTCTACCCATATAGTCGCTGATTTGGACTTTTAGATCTACTTTCCCCCCGGGTTCCAGGCAAGGAGTTCCTTCGGAATCTAACATCGGAAGGTTAAGGGCTATATTTAGTTCCTTTTCTACTGTTTTAATCTCTAGATTGAGAAATCCCATGCGGAAATCCGGCCTGCCACTGGTATCATGACCAACAAGAGTGACAGAAATATATACATTGGGCGAGTCTTGTTCTGTCAGAGTCAAAGGATAGGTGGTCCCGCTTGAATCTAAACGAATTAGATCATATCGTAGGACCTCGTCGCGTTCTACAGTGATGAGGGCTTTCGTGCCCGGTTCCAATGGGTTAGGAATAAATATGGTTGTTGTATCACCCGGGAGGTAGGTTCCCTTATCCGCGGTAAGTTTAATATGGTTGTTGGGAAGGCTGGGCCAAATAACTTGTTCAGGACCCTCAACCCAGACCAATATGGTTGTCTGGGCACCATGACCACTTACCTCGAGTTGGTAGATACCGGCCCTGGGAGGCGTGAATACCAGACGGGCCAAACCATCCTTTCCAGTGATTAGGTCAGCGCTCGAGACCGTCTTGTACTCTGGGGTGAAATTTGGATAATCAAAGGGATCGACAGAATTGGTTTTGGTCCAGCTAACTTCGCGAAACCAGGCAGTTAATTCCATGTCAACAGCAGGGGTAATTAACCAATCTACTGTGTTAACATCGAAACCAATCTCGCTGCCAGCCAAGCCTATCCATGTATCGGGACGCAATCCGATGTAGAAATCACCAGGATGTACGGTGATAACAGCGTAATAGCGGATAGGGAAATCGTCTCCATCCTTGAGCATCGCTTCTAGGGTATATTGGTATGGCACAACTGCCAGGGTATCGGTGGGAAAGCTAACAACCAACCTCCCCTCCGAGTTCGTCTGGGCTTCTCCGGAAGAGATCAACTCTCCCAATGTATCGGCATTGATTTGCCAGGGAGGATTCAGCCAGCCATAGGGATCCAGGCCTGTTTGGAATCCGGGAATGTTAAAAGAAATTGGTTTGCGGTAGACTCGCCAGGACAGGGGAATATTTCCAGCGGGCACGTTAAAAGAATATTTCGCGTTGATCTCAGCTTCGATCTCCTCTCCGGCGATAAGAGCTTGCGGGGCGTCTAGAGTAAGATCGATTTCCGGTTTACGATTTTCAACCACTTTGAAATAAACCATGTCCTGTAGGGTAGCAATCCGGTAAGTTCCTGTTTGAGCATCCTCGGGAAGGAGGAATTCGCCCTGGATTGTCCCAAATTCGTTTATCTTTTGGTCAAGTTGCTGAATTGGTTCGTTGTCTCCATTGAAGATGGTTACAGGGATCGTGTCAAAACCAGGTAATGCATAACGGCCGTTATGCTCATGACGGACCACGCCTCGGTAATAAATGCGCTGGCCAGGATGGTATTTCGCAGAATCTGTGTACAGGAAAGTGTTTGTGTCGGGAGCAGCATAATCGGTATCAAGACCAAAGTCTTTGTCTTCGATTCCTTGGGCCCAATTTGACAGGCTAAGCGAGAAGAATTCATCCCCAGGCTTTGCCATCACGGCGTAATAGGTGGTATACAGGTCAGGTTGGGTTGTTATTGGAGATTGAAATATGCCTTGTGAATCGGTGGGGCCGCTAGTCAATCGGACGCCGGTATTGTCATAAACTGTAACGGGTAACCCAGCTACGGGCTCCATTGTGCGAAGATCGACAGCCCAAACAAAGGCGCTGGTTGTGCTCAACTTGAAAGCTAGTTGGACATTCGTGGATACCAACAAGTAGGGGGATAGTTGGTTAATGAGTTCTGGAGAACTTATACCGAGGTAATAAATCCCCGAATCCAATCCCAGCCCCCCAGGGGTGATTGGAAGTTGGATGGTATATGTTTTATCTCCTGGGATTTTGGTATTATGAGTCCAGTAAAGTAGGTCTTCAGGCTGGTAGTTTTGATATAGATTGTAGCTGCCTGGAGCCAGGATCTCCACCAGATCATCAAAGGGAACACTTCCGAGGCGCATCTCTATATGTTCGATATTCGTGATTTGGGCGTTTATCGTTGAATCTTGTGGCCTTAAAGCCAGTGTTGAGCCTCCATGGGAGACAAAGATAGCTGGGCTCAGTGCTGTTGTCTGAAATGTAAAGGTATAAGGTTCACTGATACTGGAACCCCAAGGATCGGGGAACTCATTTGAGATGGTCACAGTGTATATGGAGAGTGGTCGGAAATCCCCCTGGATATTTAAGGTGCGGTTGAAATCTCCCCACCAATGGCTGAGGTTGCTGACACTGGGAGAAAAGCCGATAAATTGAAATGGGTCTTCAACCTGTTTAGCAGGACCATTGAAGTTAATCGAAAGGTTCGCTTGCAGCTGTTTGATCCCATTGTTTTCGGGTTCAGTATTTACAATTCTGAACTCTGGTGCAGTCCTAAAACGGGCGACAGTGTCGAAACCCATGGATGTGCCCCCGATCGTTCGAGCGGTATCTAATAATGCAAGGTTGTAGTTTGTATCTCGTGACAGCAGATTTGTGGGAGTGAAGATCAAAGTGGTAAGCTGTTCATCCCAGCTAGAAACTCCCTCGACCGCGTTTTGCCAGGGATCGAAAATGAAAAAGTTTTCTTCTACACTTGTTGTATCCATGGGATGGCTGAATTCAACTCGAAAAACGGTATCGAGTCCGACGGCAACGGCACCATCCCCGGGCGATATAGAAACCAGTCTTGGTAATGCGGTCTCGAAAGACCATTCAAATGCATTGATTTCGAAGACTCCCCTTCCTTCAAAAGGGCCGCCAGAGGTGCTCGTTAAAGTTGGATTTAAATGAATAGTGTATTTCATTCCTCCAGCCAGAGCAGATTCTGGATAGTAAATATAAGTACTGTTATTAAACCATTCTCCATTACCAGCTATTGGTGGGTCTATTGTTAATGGCTCGGGGAGAGAACCAGGGTCATCTTTGAAGGCGACCACAGGCTGGTTGAAAGCGGCAACAATTGCTGATGTTGGATCCACATCCTTCATACCAGGTTCAGGCAATAGTTGAGTGACCTTCAACGGTGAGGTTACCTGGTATTGCAGTGTAATCGGGTTTTGTAAAAATTGACCGTTCTTCGCCAGGGCTGATGTGTTAATACAAATGGATATTTCGCTATCGGGCGGGAGTGGTGCATCTGATTCAAAGACCACGGTTGAATCATTGAGCCAGGTGAATCTTCCGGAAAGTGTCGGTTGACCGCTTAAGGCTAGTTCCACTGAAGGCTTGTCCATTGGCTGATTGAAATAAAAGGTAAAGATACCCAGAGGAGGAAGATCAGAGCCTGGGGGTGGTTCGACCTCAACAAGCGCAGGAGGTAGAGGTTGCAAAGTCGCGGTTGGTAAGGCCGGGAGTGTTGGTACAATGTCGGCTTCCTCGACAAATTCCTCAACCGCATTCACTTCAGTTGGTTGGGGAGTCGATGGTTGGGTAATTCCCGGAATTGAGCAAGCCAGAGCAACAGCAATGAACAGCAGTAATAATGACCAGATTATTCGCTTGGTTTTAGAATGCATTTAAACCTTCGCAGCAATTGACTCATGGAAGTGGACTGTTTTGTATTTCCTGACGGAATGAGGCCAGGAAGGGTTTTCGCAGATTCCATTTTAACATTATTATACCCTTGACAGTTCCCGTTCCAAATCATTAAGGAGATCCTCAACTTTTCTATTACCTACTGTGGTACTTAATGAAGACCAGCACCTAAGTGCGATCGTATTATTCTTTCAACAACCGGGACGATAAATATGCTCTCACGAAATGCCTTTGGGTCTTATTTGGATCTGAAATAATGGATATTGCGCAAGGAATGCTCTCTGGTAAAATTAACCAGTCTTTATCTGAATTGTAGAATAATCATTCCTTAATTATCTGTGGTGTTATGACTTTTTTATTGTAAATTGGTTCGTGAAAAGTTTATAATCGAATCGATAATTAATCCTACGAAAATAAACTTATGGATAATAAAGCACCATCTTTGGTATTTCGGGTATTTTTGGTCTTTGCATTTGGGCTTGGAGGGTTTGTCCTTTCATTCATTGGGATACTCACTACCTACTCAGTCTATTATTCAGACCGGATTTATCCTAGGATTCGGATGGGCTGGGTTGATCTATCTGGTTTGACCATTCAGGAAGCTACCTCTCTTTTATCTAATGAATACGCTTATCCTCAACAGGGTCAGATTCTTCTCAGAGATGGCGAACACACTTGGTTAGCGAAACCCTCCGAGTTGGGACTTATACTTGGATCTGAATACAATGCGCGTCAAGCCTTTGAAGTGGGGCGGATGGGTGGACCGTTCTCACGTCTTTTGGATCAATTTAATACCTGGTATTGGGGCGCAAATATGCCAGTACGGATGCTATTTGATGAGGGGGTCGCCCAACGCTACCTGGAAGGGATTGCAGCAGTAATTAACACACCTGCAATTGAAGCAAGCCTGCAGATTGATGGTACTGAGGTGGTTGTCTATCCCGGAAGAGTGGGACGTACCATGGATGTCCCAGCCACCCTCGAACGGGTAAGAGATAAGTTGGAGATGTTGATTGATAGTGAGATTCAGGTAGTAGTTCAGGAATCCTCACCGATCATTATGGATGTCAGTGAACAGGCTGGGATTGCCAAAGAAATATTAAGTAAGCCATTGACCATCCGCCTACCCAATTCCAAGGATGGCGGTCCGGGTACATGGGTATTTGAACCGGAAGAACTGGCTCGCATGTTGGTCATTGAACGGATCGCTATTTCCGAAGGTGAAACGTATCAAATTAGGTTAAGTAATCAACTTCTGCGCAATTTTCTGGAAGATATTTCCCCAGGATTATACATTAAACCCGAAAATGCAAGGTTCATGTTCAATGATGACACCGGTGAATTGGAACTTGTCCAGCCTTCTGTCACCGGGCAATATCTGGACGTCGAAACCTCCTTGCAAGTAATCCAGAACACGCTCCTTGCAGGAGAACACCGGGTCGTCCTGGACCTGGAATATACTCTTCCTGAAGTTACCAGTGAAGCAACCGCGGCAGAATTGGGAATCACAGAACTTGTCAGCTCACATACCTCTTATTTTTATGGCTCAAGCGTCTCCCGCCAGCAGAATATTGCCACAGCTGCCTCCCGGTTTTATGGCGTCCTGGTCGCTCCTGGAGAGACCTTCTCCATGGCTGAGGTTCTAGGAGATGTCAGTCTGGACACAGGATATGAAGAAGCCTGGATCATTTTTGGTGACCGTACCATTAAAGGGGTTGGCGGTGGTGTCTGTCAGGTAAGTACGACTTTATTCCGCACGGTTTTCTTCGGTGGATATCCAGTAGTCGAACGCCATCCTCACGCATACCGGGTATATTATTATGAGCAAACATATGGCGGGGCTAATAACAGCAAATGGGCTGGATTGGATGCAACAGTCTACGTACCCATGGTCGACTTTAAATTTACTAATGATAGTCAATACTGGCTTCTAATGGAGACTTATGTTGGGAACGCTTATCTCACCTGGAAGTTCTACTCTACCTCGGATGGTCGTACCGTGGAGTGGGAGACCACTGGACTGACAAATATTCAAGACGCGCCAGACCCACTCTACCAGGAAAGCGATGACCTGGCGAAAGGAGAGATAAATCAGATCGATTGGGCTGTAAAGGGCGCTGATGTTACTATAACTCGGTATGTTTTCAGAGATGGCGAGATTGTTATCAATGATATTTTTTCCACTCACTATATTCCTTGGCGCGCAGTCTGTGAATATGGACCGGGGACTCCTGGGATGCCGCCAGAAGACCCAGACAACAACTATCCCTGCCAACCTGATTAAGAAATGAACCGCTTTGTGCTTAGATTCTTTTTTGTTCCAGTTTTACTTTGTGCCTCCTGTACTACAGAAGAGATCACTGCTAGCCCAAATACCTACACCACAACGCATCTTCCCTATGTTTCTTTGAATAGCAATTGGTGGCAGCCATCTCCAGGAACATCCTGGCAATGGCAATTAACTGGAGAAATCGATACCACTTTGGATGTGGAGATGTTTGATCTTGACTTATTTGATGTTTCAGTAGATAAGATCAAAGTGCTCCATTCCAAAGATCGGGTCGTAATTTGTTATTTCAGCGCTGGTAGTTGGGAAAACTGGCGCCCGGATAAGGAATCCTTCCCTGCAGAGATTCTCGGGAACAACCTCGAAGGTTGGCTCGGTGAACGCTGGTTGGATATTCGTGCCCTAGATGACCTTGGGCCTATCATGGCTGCCCGGCTAGATCTTGCTGTGCAAAAAGGTTGCGATGGTGTCGAACCGGATAATGTTGATGGATATACCAATGAAAGCGGCTTCCCATTGACTTATACAGATCAAATTACCTATAACTCCTGGCTAGCTGACCAGGCTCACCGACGTGGTTTAAGTGTAGGCTTGAAGAACGACCTCGACCAGGTTGGCGATTTGCTGTCTCAGTTTGATTGGGCTCTCAACGAGGAGTGTAATACTTACAATGAATGTGACTTGCTGCAGCCCTTCGTTCAGAGTGGTAAAGCTGTTTTTGGAGTAGAATACGAACTTGATACGGATGATTTTTGCCCCCAAATGAATGCCCTGGACTATGATTTTTTGAAGAAAAATTGGGATTTAGATTCCTGGCGGGAAGCTTGCCGTTAAATTGGGTTGACCTGAGAGAAGTCCATCGCTTTCTATCGTCGGGCATTCCAGGCGGGGAATTTACCTGAGCGCACCCTCACCACAGCAATTATAGAAATGACCTTCTAGATGGTCTTTGATGGGCACCCTGATGGTTTTATCGTCATTCAAGGCGTTGATCTTGGCAGTGGAACGATGAATATCAATACCTGTCTTGAAGAAGTATAACCTTATAAACAAGGATGGGTTTTAGTCATGAAACAACCTGGTTTTCTCTGGGTGAGAAAACTTACTTGTGGTCTCTGGAGTATACTCACTGCTGCTTAAACGGTGAAATTGCTCCATCTGTGCTATTGACATTATGGTATGATTTGATTGTATCAGCGATTAAGAAACCAGGAGTGAACAATGGTCAGTCAAGAATTAATCGATATCCTACGTTGTCCGGCTTGTGTGCGTGACACTGGTGGCGAACTTGAATTCTATAAAGAGTCCTGGTTTATTTGCCAAGACTGCGGTCGTAAGTATCCAGTGCGACAGGATATCCCAGTAATGCTTATCGATGAAGGGGACAAATGGGTGGAGACAGCTGTTGAGGACCTGCCCATTCCACCTCCGGAGAAATAGGTGGTTACTGATCTAGAGCAGCTTTTATGTGATTTGATCTCTGATGATGACGTTCGCGCTGTAGCCGCGGTGGATGCACTCTCGGCTTTGGGAAAGTCAGCGCTACCCCCGCTGATGGAAATGTTGAGAGACACTGATCCCAATCGTCGTTGGTGGGCGATTCGTGTTATGTCAGCCATTCCAACCCCCGAGGTTCCAGAACGGCTTCGAAAGGCGCTCTCCGATCCAGATTACACCGTGCGCCAATGCGCTGCCCTGGGATTAAGCCAACAACCCAGCGCTGATTCGATCCCAGATTTGATTAACACTTTAAACGATAAAGATCGCCTGGTCGCCCGACTGGCTGCAGATGCCCTGATTGCCATTGGTGGGCCGGCAGTTACTGATTTGATTCACACCCTGGAAACAGGGCTGCAACCTTCGAAAATCGAGGCTGCGCGCGCTTTAGCTGTTATTGGTGACACCCGCGCCATCCCTGCCATGTTTGCAGCCTGGGAAAATGGATCAGCACTTATCCGGCATTGGGTTGAGCATGGTTTTGAACGCATGGGGGTTGGTATGCAATTCTTTCAACCTGAGTGAAATGTAGTGTTTGAATATTTGATCTTGTGGGTGCTAAAAATGACAATTATCCCAAGTAAGCCCATAATACCCATAGAATTAGCATTAGCACACCCAACCCGAATCTAACCACAAACGCCAGCCCAAAACCGATCAGCAAACCTTTTACTACCTCGATCGCCTCCTTTGAATCCTCCCGACGTTGAAATTCAGACAGGAATAACACCAGTGGTGCCGCGATGATCCCGCCGATGGGTGGAAAGAAAATCGTAAAAATGACTCCAGCCAGCAGAGCCAGGATGATTGAACGCCAGGCGGCTCCTTTTTCTCGCGCTTTTGCTCCCATTAAAACATTATCGACCGTTGTTGCCATCAGCATCAACAAGGTGATCAGAGTGAATAGGATTCCCCCAAGTTTTCCAAAACCGAAGACCAGACCATAGATAAGGGCTGCGACCCACATAACTACATTCCCAGGGAAGATGGGGATGACCAGGCCAAACAGACCAAAAAGCATAGTCAAGGCGGTGAGGATTTGGATGATTGTGATCAGCCAGGGGGCCAAGAGATTTCTCCTTTGTTGGTTTCTTCTTTATCAAGGATTTAATGATTATTAGGATCTTAACGTAGGGTAATCATTTAAAGGTTAGGGTTCATTTAGTTAATTACGATTGGGCTATGAAAAAGTTTTGGTATTTGTTATCGATGCAGTTAATAAAATTTTACTAGAATTCAATGCGTTCAAGGTATGTGATACCATAGAAAATCAATTTTGTTTACAAATAAATCTTACCTCATTACTGCGCTTCAATCACTTCGATCCCCCCCATCCACGGTCGCAGCACCTCCGGCACCATTACGGACCCATCAGCCCGTTGGTAGTTCTCCAGAACGGCGATCAAAGTTCGCGGCATCCCAAGTCCCGAACCATTGAGGGTGTGGACGAAACGAAGCCGACCGCCATCCTTTGGTCGGTAGCGGATGTTTGCCCGTCGAGCTTGGAAATCAGTCACATTCGATACTGAGGAGACTTCCAACCATTCCTGGCAACCTGCTGCCCAAATCTCCAGGTCGTAGGTGATCGCTCCGCCAAAGCCCAAGTCCCCTGTGCACAATTGGTGTACCCGATAGGGTAACCCCAAAAGTGCTGCCGTATCTTCCGCATGGGAGAACATTTTCTTGAAGGATGCTGGGGAGTCCTCTGGCTTGACGAACATATACATCTCCACCTTATCGAACTGGTGGCCTCGTTTGATGCCTCGCACATCACGACCAGCGCTCATCTTCTCCCGCCGGAAGCAAGGCGTATAGGCTGTATAGTAAAGGGGCAAATCTTCCTCTTCCAGGATCTCATCCATGTGGTACCCTGTTAGAGGCACTTCGGCAGTCGGCACCATGTAGAGGTCTTCTTCGTGATCTTTATACAGGTTGTCAGCGAACTTGGGCAGCTGCCCAGCCCCATAAACCGTTTCGGTACGCACCATGAAAGGGGTGTACTTCTCGGTGTAGCCCTGTTTTATGTGAAGGTCGAGCATGAAGGCGATCAGCGCTCGCTGCAGCCGTGCCCCAGCTCCGCTGAGTACATAGAAACGGGAGCCGGTGATCTTCACGCCGCGTTCGAAGTCAATGATGCCCAGTTCGGGTCCCAGGTCCCAGTGTGGTTTTGGTACGAAATCAAATTCTGGAATCTCGCCATGGGCTCTCAAGACGACGTTTTCACTCTCATCCACACCGTATGGGGTAGCCTCGTCGGGGATATTCGGAAGGGTGGACATGACGGCGTCCAGCGCCGTTTCCACCTCCCGTAATTGTTTTTCCAGTTCACTGATTTGATCTCCGATGACACGCATTGCCTCGATTTTCTTCTGGCGTTTTTGGGGATCCTTCATGCGACCAATCTCTTTTGACCCAATATTGCGCTGGGCTTTCAGGGTTTCGACTTCCTGGATGATGCTGCGCCGTTTCAGGTCCAGGTCCAGTACCTGATCGACCGGTGCGGCATCCATCTGACGCATTTCCAGGGCTTTGCGTACTATTTCAGGATGGTCGCGAATCAAATTGATGTCTAGCATTTTGCACCTCCGGGTGTGTTATTTTGAGCTTATACCCAAATCATAAACCCCCCTCGCCAGCAGGACGAGGGGGGCGTTCGTGGTGCCACCTGCATTCACCGCTGATCTTGACCCGTTCAGGGTTATCACCAGCGATCTCTTATTCGCCATAACGGGCGAACCCGGTTCCTTTACTGCCAAGTCAGCAAAGCCGGCCCGACAACCTGCAGGAACAATTGCTCATTGACCTCCACTGCTTAAGCTTTAGGGATGTCAAAGGCGACGGAGGGGATTTCACCGCCTTAACCGCTGCCTCGCAGCGACCGGCAGTTCTCTGTAGGGATGTGCGACTACTTGTCTCCGTGCAATCTTTGCTTATGAACCTGATAATTGGGATTATACCGGAGGTCAGAGCGGTGTCAAGTTTAAAGAAAAGAAAAGGATATACTCTGGTTTGCCACTTTTGTCGCAAACAAGTCCGGGAATGAAACGCATTGAAAATTTAGCAGTGATCAAGCCTGGAATAATCGATGTCAGTCATCGCGCAATTGCCCTGATCTGCTAATTCCCCCCAATTACTACCAAATAATTCGTCTTAATCAATGATCAACAGAATTCGTTAATAGAGATTTTTTGTCCTTTTCTTTCCAGAGGTTTATTTGTTTATTCATTCTCCTCCAAAGATTTCAAAATCCTTGACTTCGATCCAGGCTGGCTCAGTGTTTTCCATGGTCCCATAAGCCAGTCCACCACTTGGGGGAAAAGATGCATATTGGTTATCGATCCAGATCACTAAACCTAAGCGACCTGCAGGGGTCAGATTGGTTTGAAACACCAGGTTCTCGTCAACCTTAAAGAGCACAAATGAAGTTTCCACCTGCAGGGTGTAGGTATGCCATTCGGTTGCATCCGAGGTGATCAAAGCGCTGTCATCCTTAATGATCTTTCCCAAAAAGGATCGGAGTAATCTCGCTGCACTAGACCAGGCTAGAAATGGGATCAGTGGTGTTCCAAGGATGAGAAATGCAGTTGGTATGGAAGGAGAATGAAAGGTTTGAGCCAGGAAACCTCGAGCTGGTTTGTCCTTTTGGAAGCTGAGATAGTTCTCGGGAGAGGCATGGAAGAACCAGGCTGCATTGGGGAGTGCAGGGAGGCGCCGTACCCCACCGCTGACCCCTAAAGAGAGGCTGAATGGGTCGTTCCACAAACCAAATCCCCAAGTTCCGGGGAGGTTTATGGCGGAGGTGCGAGCTGATAAGCAGAGTATCAGAGGTGGGACCCAGGTGAAATCCCGACGAGGTAGATCGGTGTAATCATCAAGTTGGGCTAGGCGATAAAATCCCCTCTCTCCGCTTTGGATCTCGAGATGCCAGCCGCAGCCCTGACTGAAATCATCAAATTCGGCTATCTGTGCATTTTTAGATGTTTTGGGTTTCAGGTTCGTCACCGGATGGAGTTAGTCTTGCCAATCGCTGATCTCATTTAGCTGTGACATCTCTACTTCACTTAACCGCAGACTGACTGCCCCCAGGTTGTCCGCCAACTGGTCCAGGGTGCGCGGCCCAATGATCGGGCTGGTGATTAAAGGATTGGTGAGAAGCCAACCAAGGGCGATCTGCGAGATTGATTTGTTCCTTTGCCTGGCAATATTCTCGAGGGTATCTAGAACAGCCCAACCGCGTTCGTTGAAATATCGTTGTTTGGCGCTATCGGCTCGAGCACTCTCAGGTAGGGTTTCACTCTTCCGATATTTCCCGGTCAGGAATCCACCAGCCAATGGGCTGTAGGGAATCACACCCAGCCCATAAACCTGACAGACCTCCGCCAGTTCCCGTTCGTATTCAGCCCGGTTGACCAGGTTGTAATGAGGTTGCAAAGAATCGTACCGCGCCAGGCCAAGTTTTTCCGATTTCCAAAGAGTGCGCATCAAGCGCCAGGCTGGATAATTGGAAGCGCCGATATAGCGCACTTTCCCCTGGCGGATCAGGTTATCCATGGTTTGTAATGTCTCTTCGATGGGGGTCTCTTCGTCGTACCAGTGGACCTGGTAGAGGTCGATATAGTCGGTATCAAGGCGACGCAAGGAATCTTCTACGGCATTAAGAATGTGTGCTCTTGACAAACCCTGATCATTGGGGCCATCGCCCATTTGGCCGCGCACCTTGGTGGCGATCACCACCTGGTCCCTGCTGATCTTATTCCCCTTCATCCATTTCCCGATAATGCTTTCTGACACCCCGCCAGGATTCCCCTCTACCCAGCGAGAGTAAATATCGGCGGTGTCGATGAAGTTGATCCCAGCCTCAAAAGCTGCATTAAGAATCTGTAGAGAGAGGGTATCGGCAGCTGTCCAACCGAACTGCATTGTCCCTATACAAAGTTCGGATATTTTCAGGCCTGTCCGGCCCAGCTTGCGATATTCCATTCACAAACCTCCTTTTCTAATTTTACTCTAGCGGGGATGGTATCTATCTTTTTTTCGATGACCTGGATGAAATCCAGAACCTGTTCGTTGAAGATCCAATCTCCGTTCTGTAGGTTATCGTCCTGGACGCAAAATGTAGATTGACATTAAATCGGAAGAGGTTAAGTTTCCAACATGCTCAACCGGACAGGATAAACTCGCAAGGCGGAGCAAAGTGCTTGAGTATGAATATTTACGAGCTTTTACCACCATATTCCGATCTAGTTTTCTTAGTAGTTGGGATTTCTTATTCGTTAATCTTGGATTTTTCCAGGTCAAGAATAGGTCTTTGCTATCGTGGGGGTTTGCTTTCAGAATTGTTTTAAGTAGATGCGTTAATCAACCGCAATGATTACGTTGGTGGCTTTGATAACGGCATATGCATCCTTGCCTTCTACCAGTTCCAACGCATTTACAGAACCAATGGTGATGATCGAGGTAATCTGTTCACCACCTGGCAACTCCAGGATTACTTCAGCGTTGACAGCCCCTTTAACAACTTTTATTACTTTTGCCTTGATTACATTCCGAGCACTGAGTTTCATGAGTTTCTCCTCTCTTTTTCAAGATAATTAAAGCGGGGTCATCGCAGGTACCAGTTAATAAAGACTTTCAGATGATCAAATATATAGGTCAAGATCCAGGGTATCTGGTTCGTTTTCAACCAGTCCCCTTTTAATGAGATTATACCCCATATGGATTATCAGCTTCGCGCCAGGGTGATTACAGTGGTTAATATTGTCTCTAGAGAAAAAATAAATCATTACTCGTTCTGCTGCCAAAACCAAGAGAGGATCAAGCTTCCTAAAAAGCACTAGACCCAATCAAGTCCGAGTCATATAGATTCCTGAAGAGGATTTCACGGTGAATCCAACAATCGTGAAGGAAAAAACCTGCTGACCCTGGCATGTGTCACTCTTGTAGGATGATCTGGATTTGGATGAGTGCTAATTTTTGTAACCAGGTGTATATAACCGCGTCATCCAATTTTAGGTGTTGTGAAAGTATATTATTCATCTTGTTGGATTTTCAAGGGATATTGGTCTTTATCTTTCGTGATCAGGACACGGTTTTGGATCTTTAATAAAACAGATTCGGAGTGATTAGGCTAAAAATCGCGTTGGTTACATCCTTATTTGGAGTCGGAAATGAATTCCCGAGAAAAAATTATTCCTACCATCAACCACAATGAACCTGATTGTTTACCCGTCGACCTGGGTTCTACCCCACGTTCGGGCATCTCCGCTATTGCTTATGATCGCCTGGTGCAGCATCTTTCTTACAAAGATCGTCGGAACTGGGTCTACAATGTGGTTCAACAAGTTACCCAGCCGACCATCGAGGCGCTTGAACATTTCTAAGTGGACGTTGTGGATGTTGGGAGGACATTTAATATCACGGAGGATAACTGGTATGATTAGCGACTTTCCAACAGGAACAAAGTGCAGCAGCCTGTTTGGTTTAAACCTAAAAAACAAGCCGATGGATCCTATCTGGCTTATGCTGGCGAGGAACCGATTGCCCGTATGCCCGTTAGGGCTACCTTTTATGACCAGATCGTTTTTCCATTTGTGGATGGATACCCTGAAGACTGCGGTCTTAGCTGCACTCCGAAAAGCCCCTCTCTTTTTTATGGATCGACACACATTACCGTAACCCATTACCTTGAATGATATAGGCAACGGCATTAACCAGGCGATGGATGTAACTGTCATCTGCCCCAGTATATCTCGTCGACCGGCTTATAGCTTAGAGTCAGAATAGCACTTCATCGAATCTTACAAGATAAATAGATATTTCGGGTTCTGGTTCTGATAATACGTTTACAACGTGTTTCATTCCTGTAACCTGCAATTCATTCGTGGGTGGTCGTTGGTTGAGGCTATTCTCTGGTAAATTATCGACCTCTTTTAATAATGACCTCTTTCAGTGCTTAAGCCAATGCCAGCTATTGGTTCACCACAGGCTGGGCAGCGACCTTCTTCAATCCGATTGAAGATTACGCCAAATCCATGTCGCCGAATCAAGGCACGACTGCAATTCGGACAGAAGGTGTCATTGCTGCCTTCAACAGAAACATTGCCAATGTAAACGAATTGCAGTCCTTCTTCCAAACCGATTTGTTTTGCCTCTTGCAGTGTTGCCAGAGGCGTAGGTGGTATGTTTGTCATCTTGTAAGTTGGGAAGAAGCGGCTGATATGCCATGGAGTTTCCCGTCCTAACTCCTGTGCTACAAATTGAGCTGCATCCCTCAATTCAGAGGTGCTGTCATTAATCCCAGGAATAACCAGCGTGGTGACTTCGAGCCAGATCCCCAGTTTTTTCATCAGTTTCATATTGTCTAGAATGGGCTGCAGTCCTGCACCGGCATAACGGTTGTAAGTTTTCTGCCGGAATGCTTTCAAATCCACATTGGCGGCGTCTAAAAATGGATCGAACATCTCCAACATTTCCTTGCTCATATATCCGTTTGTAACATAGATGTTGGCAAGTCCTGCTTGGTGAGCCAGGCGCGCCGTATCATAAGCGTATTCGAAGAAAATAGTTGGTTCGGTGTAGGTGTATGCAATGCTGCGACTGCCGGTCTCAAGAGCTCGAGCGACAATTTGATCGGGGGACATTTCACGACCAGTGATCAGTTCTTGTTCATCTGGTATCTGCGAGATTTGCCAGTTTTGACACCACTGGCATCGGAAATTACATCCCGGCGTAGCGATAGAGAAGGCAGCTGAGCCAGGGTAGAAATGGTAAAGTGGTTTCTTTTCCACTGGGTCCACATTCAAGCTTATAACGCGCCCGTACACCAGGGTATATAACGTACCACCCATATTTTTGCGTACCCGGCAAACCCCTAACTTACCATCTGAAATGACACAATGATGGGAACATAGGTTACAGCGGACTCGATCCTTTGCGAGTTTTTCGTAAAGAAGGGCTTCTTTGGACTTTAGTTCAGCCATTATTCTTCATCACTTAATCTTCTTCTTATAGTTAGAATTATCTTATTTAACAGGTGTAGATAGAGCACTTATGCTCGACCCAGAGTTTTCAGTCAGCGGTCGAAGATTACCTAACACACTGGTCAAAGCGATAGATGGTAAAGAGCCGTAGGACGAACTTCTTCTGGTCCTGCACTAGAACTCAACAAATCCGCAACCTCTTCGAGAGGCGCAAAACAATCTCCTCAATCGGGATTAACAGGCGTTTTTGAGCGGTGTTTAAGTAGTAGCAATTATAATAGTGGATGGGATACTTTATCCATGTTCTCAGTCACCACATATTTTTAAGGCTTAATAAAACCAAAAGATATCTTTCTCGGTAATGATTTCCACTGCTTGGTTTTCATCCACTACAGGTAGAGACTTATCCTTGGGAATCAACATCAAGTGGGTGGCTTCGGTCATACGCATATCAGGAGCGATTTTTTGTGGTTTTAGGTCATCCAATCGTGAACCTGATTGTCCGCGATAAGAACTCCTGAAATCAGCGTTTCTTAGCTCCAAAGGGAAGGGGAGGAACAGCTTCCGCTACACGAATACGGGCGTCTACCAGAGACACGCCTTGCCCCTCAGGCAGTAAGATCACCGGGTTTAAATCTAGTTCTGCGATTTCATGAATATCCTCTACTAACCCGCTTACTCTCAAGATGAGCTGTTCAAGCGCATTCACATCATAACGAGGCCCACCTCGATAACCATTGAGAAGTTCAAATGTCTTGAGGGACCGGATCATCTCGCTTGCATCGCGGTCGGTCAGGGGTGTAATGCGAACGGCAACATCCTTTAGTAATTCGACGAGAACGCCACCCGCGCCACATGCCAGGATGGGTCCAAAGACAGGATCATGCGTGACACCAACAAGCATCTCGATTCCCGATGGTATCATTTCCTGGATGATGAAACCCGTTCCTTTTATTCCTGATGCCTCCAATTCCCTTAACATCTCCTCCGCTGCCTCTTCTGTTTCTTTTCCCCCATCCAAATCAAGTCGGACTGCACCAGCCTCCGTTTTATGTACCAATCCAGGGGCGACCGCTTTAAGGGCTACCTTACTATTGAATTCTAACGCCACCCGTCCTGCCTCTTCCGCTGAAGTAACGTGCATAGTCTTCACCAAGGGAATACCGTAACAATCGAGAAGTTCCCCAGTTTCTTCGGGCGTAAGCCACCGCTCGCCTTCTCTTAAAGCATTGGCGATGGTAGCAAATCCAGCTTCTCGCCGACAATTTTTGAATTGCACTACATTTCCTTCAGGTTTCGCAAGCCATTCACCATATTGCACTGCGCGAGCCAGGGCGCGAGCCGCCGCCTCCGGAAACGGGTAGGATGGTATAAAGGTTTGTCCGTCTGAAAGGATCTCGGGCGTTCCATGGCTTGCCATGAATGTGCTGATTATAGGAATGCGTCCATCTAACTCTTCCGCTGCTTTTAATATTTCATTAGCTACTTCTTCTGGGCGGACCACCATAGGCGGAATGAATATCACGATCAAAGCATCGACATTAGGATCATTGGATACAGTGCGAATGGTCCGTGCATAATCATTGGAGTTGGCAGAAGCGACCATATCCACGGGATTCCCTAATCCCGCCGCTGGTGAGAGGAATTCTTTGAGTTTGGTCTTTGTGTTTGCTGAAAGTTCAGGAACTTTTAATCCCCGGTTTTCACAGGCATCCGCTGCAAGGATACCTGCTCCTCCTGCATTGGTGATGATTGCCACTCTATGCCCCTTTGGGATGGGTTGAGTCGTCAGCAACGCTGCCACATCAAACATCTCTGCCAGGACATCTGTCCTGATCACACCAGCCTGACGGAAGAGTGCATCAACCGTAACATCTGAAGCAGCAACAAGTGCGCCTGTATGAGATTGAGTCGCTCGAAAACCTGCTGTTGAACGCCCGCCTTTTACAGCAATGATGGGTTTTTTTCTACTCACGCGCCGGGCTATGCGGGAAAATTTTCTCGGATTGCCAAATGACTCCAGGTAGAGCAGGATCAGGTTAGTTTTTTCGTCATTTTCCCAATACTGGATTAAATCATTACCTGAGATATCCGCCTTATTGCCGACAGATACAAAGGTCGACATCCCCAGGCCTAAGCGGTTGGAATAATCAATAATCGCAATTCCCAGGGCACCGGACTGCGAGAGAAAACCAATTTTGCCGGGGTTTGGCTTATATGGAGAGAACTGCCCGTTTAGGCGTACTTCAGGGTCAGTGTTAACAATCCCCATACAATTAGGACCGATGAGGCGCATGCCTGCCTCACGGCATATTTCGACCAGTTCTTCCTGGAGATCAGACCCTACCTCGTGTGCTTCAGCAAAGCCTGCCGATATGACTACCAGCGCTTGTACGCCTTTCTGAGCACACTCTTTGACCACAGTCAGTACTGCTTGGGCAGGCACAACAATGAAAGCGAGGTCAACCGGACCCGGACAGTCGAGGATGGATCTGTAAGCTACGACCGACTGCACCACGTCTGATTTGGCATTCACCGGATAGACCGGTCCTTGGAAACCAGCTTCCAGGATATTTCGAAAGAGTTCACCGCTGATGCCACCACGGTGGCGAGATGCCCCTATTACAGCTATCCCACGAGGTTGAAAAAATTTTTCCATAGCGGCGATCGCCGCTAAGCCCTCGCGTTGCTCAAAACGCGTAACAGAACCAGGAAGTAATGAAGCAGGAAAGGTGATATGGATTGAACCAGGTTTACTCTTCAAGACCGTAGGAAAACCTAATTCACGGATAACTTGCAGGATAGATGCATTTTCCGGCGCTACGTGTGCCTCAAATTCTGATATTCCAGACGCGATTGCAGCCTGGGTAAGTTGACCTAAAAGGATCGTACCAAGTCCTTTGCCTTGATATGCATCCGCAATAACGATGGCAAGTTCGGCTTTGCCAGGCGAATTTTCTGTGAATATTGCGTGTCCGATCACCATTTCTTCTCGCAAAGCAAGGAGTGCAAACTGGTCTTCACCGGGGACAAGTTTGTCCACAGCTTTTTCTGGATCCAGGTTTTTAAGCGAACTAAGTTTGAGTGTTTTCTCTGATAGGCTTTCGATAAAACCCATTAAGAGCGTGCCGTCATCAGAACTCACCGGTCGTGCGTGAACGATTGAACCGTCTTTCAGTACGACATCGGTCTCAAACCGTTTTGGGTGCCTATTCCCTATTTTTAGATTTAAGTTCGAATTGAGATCATCCATTCGTTTATCCAAATTTTCTATAATATCTTGATTAGTCCAGCATTTATTTAAAAAGTATCCTAAAATGCACTCCTGTCGCTTTGCCTGATAGCGTACAAGGATACTCTATCGGTTTAGCTATACTACAGGCACAAATCGCTAGACTTGGTATAAAAGCAGTCCTAAATAGTGAATTAATGATTTGTTCTGGTTTTCCTCATTTAGTGATTCGGAGATATTGTCCTCCTAAAGTGAATCTTCACCAAAAAGCTTGGTGCCAATGCGGATAATATTAGCTCCTTCTTCGATCGCGATATGATAGCTATTACTCATACCCATGGAAAGATACTGCATGTTTATGTTTGGTAAATTTTTGGCAGCAATGCGCTCGAAAGCTTCTCTTGTCGCCTTGAAGTAGGGTCGACTTTCCTCAGGATCACCGAAACGCGGTCCCATTGTCATCAACCCTGTCACATGGACATACTCCAACCCGCTCATCTTTTGTATGAGCTCATCGACGTTCTCTGGGAAGATACCGGATTTGTTTGACTCACGTCCACTATTCACTTCTATTAAAACAGGTATAGTTTTTCCCATATTTGTGCAATGATACTCCAGTGTTTTCGCTAGCCGCCATGAATCAACAGTTTCGATCCAATCAAAGAAATTTACAGCCTTCATTGCTTTGTTTCTTTGTAAATGTCCGATTAAATGCCATGTAGCTTGATCTCCAATCGCCTGGATAATGGGCAAGGCCTCCTGAACATAGTTGTACCCGATATGTTCTACTCCAGCAGCAATGACTGCCTTGACCTCTTCAAGTGAACGAGTTTTAGCGGCAGCTTGAAGCGTCACATTTTCTGGAATCATCTCCAGAATTCGTTTTACTGATTCAGCAATCCGTTCCGCATGCGATTTCATATTTTTATCCTACCATCTGTTTTATTAATTGTACCACTATAATATGCTATGTCAATTAATATGGTACAATGTGAGTTATTCTGGTTACTTTTAACATTCCGTGAGTGGGTATACGTTGGTCAATACTATATAGAAAAAAGAGGAGATAAGAATTTGCCCAGTCATGATGAGTCTGATGTAGGCTCGAGAATTCGGAAAATAAGAACGGAAAGGGGGTTGCCATTGAGGGCTTTGGCAGATAAATGTTCTTTATCTGTAAATGCGATTAGTTTAATCGAACGAGGTGAGAACTCACCTACAGTCTCTTCTCTGCACAAATTAGCTTTAGCCCTTGATGTACTGATTACGGATTTTTTTATTAAGGAAATTGGGTTATCCGTTGTCCATATCTAAAAAGGTCAAGGGATACGTTTTAAAAAGAATGACAAGGAACTAGAGAGCCTGGGGATGGGTTTGACTATGCAACAACTCGAGCCTTTTCGGTTGACGATAGAACCAGGTGATACTGGGGGTGTCGCTATAACCCATTCCGGGCAGGAATTTGTTTATTGCCTGGAGGGGGAAATTGAGTATTTCGTCGAAGATCAACCCTATGGGCTAAGTTCTGGGGATAGTCTATTGCTTGATGCCACGCTACCTCACAGCTGGCGCAATATCAGCCCCAATCCAGCGAAAATACTGCTTATCTTTCAAGCGGCTTCAGAAAGTCATTTAGCCCGGCAGCGCCACCTGGAGTCATCCGAATAACCTGGTGGCATGTGGATTGATCAACACCAGAGCCTTTCCACCAATGTCATTAACTCCTTTTGCTGCTTTGGAGAAAGTTCGATTTCCGGAGAATTAATTGCAGACGTGTTCCGGTTTTCAACGATCAACACGGTGGCATCTTCGCTCAGAGTATGTGTATGCCAGGCAGAACGTTTAACATTGTAAAGTTTTAATCTTTCCATGTCCTGGGCTAGAATTCGGGTGATTCGTTCATCACCCTCACCGAGAAACAATATGCAGCGTCCCTCCAGTAGCACAAAGACCTCATCGGTTTTATCATGCCGCTGCATCCTGCTGACATTTTCCGGAAGCAGTTCGTCAATATATCGCAGGATGGCAACCCGCCATTCCTCGTAATCGATCAATGGTTTATAACCTTCTTCTGTGGATTCGAGAATTTCTAACAGAGATTCCGGAACTGTCACTGAATATCCTCCGTACTGCCTAGTTGAACTCCAATTCTGATTACCTGTTTAGGATGATTTTCGATATTTTCCCTTGCGATGCGGATTTTGGTACCCCGGGCGATAAAATTGACTGGTTCGCCCTCGATAGAAACCGAGATCACCAGGTATTGATCATAGTCCAGCTTACCAGGATTTTGGTAAGTAACTTCGATCAGCTTACCCGCAAAACGGGTAATTAGAGAAGCGTTTCCAGTTTGATTAAATTGGGCTATGGTCAGTTTTGGTGCCAGGGTCAAATCACCGTGGTAACCACGTACGCCGAAAACCTCGGTTACCAGCGTCAGAAGGTACCAGCTGGCAGAACCGGTCAACCAGGTATACATACCGCGCCCCTTGGAGTCAATATATTCCGGAATCCCCGGATAAATCCGGCTGGTTGGGAAATCCTGGCAGTGTTGGTAAATACTTTCCAATACCTTGTACCCCTCGCGAATTAAGCCGCGCTGATAAAGTGCGTTGGCATACATCACCGCCATATGGCTGAACATGGCACCGTTCTCCTTGTGCCCGTAAGCATAGCCAAAAGCCCTTCCCAGGTTGAGCATCACCTCTCTAAAATCTGTGTTCAACCGGTAGCCTCCTACCACGGGGTCGTATAAATACTGATCCACGCTGCAGATGATTTCCAAAGCCTGTTCAGCAGTGGCAATGTTCCCCATCAGGGCAAAGACTTGCCCGGTGAGGATCATCCTTACTCCCTTGGGATGGTCCCCTTCTACACGCTGCCCATGGTTATCATAATAACTATTGAACCAGCTAAACCCTGCTTTGTTCTTGATCCATTCTCTTGTACGGAGATGGGAGGTCATCCAATCTGCTTTGGTGGCCAGGTCTTTCGCCAGGTCCTGGAGAAGGATGGTAACTTTACTCCCTGAAATAGTGTGTGTACAGCTTTCATAAATCCCATCCAGGCGAACCCTTTTCTCCTTAACTGACTCGTAATCCACTGATGATTCAAGCGTGTCCAGCAGTGGTAGGATTTCAGTTGCCAGCTCGACTTTGTCCACCCCTAAATCGCCCAGTTTTAGCACCCATTCGCTCAGTTGGTGTAAATTTCCGGCATAAAGTGAACTGAAAGCGACGCTTTCACCACGTTCAGAGGCCATATCCATGCCATCATTCCAATCAGCCCCTTCCAACAAGATATTGTTATGACTGCCGACATTAAAGAATGGGATCAGGTGTTGGATAAGCAGGTGTTCCAGGATAGAGCCCAGATAAGGTCTTCCCCCCTCTGTTAAGAGCTGCGTACCTTGATTAGGTTTCCATTCCTCATCGAGTTTTTTGGCACGTGAAACCAGGTGATCTTTGAAATAGGTCTGTTCTCGCAATAAGAAAGCCAGGTCTCCGGTTTGGTGGAGGTAGAGGTTGGTAGTGAGTAAAGGCCAGGCGCCATGATCCATCCATACGCGTGGAATATCATTGCGGTCCGCTTTAAATTCACCTGGTGCGCTCCCAATAATGGTGGCATTACTGCCATCAATGCGTACGCCAGCGAAGTTGCTGAAAAGGGATTCGCTAACCTCCTCTTCTTCCATTAGCAGTAATGCCAGGATATCCTGCCAAAGGTCTCGCCAGCCGCGGCCTCCCCGTCCATAATCATGAGCTGGCAAAAACGAATTGCCGTACAGCCGTCGCAGGGTGGGTTGGAGCGAAATCCAGTGCATCCACTGGTCAAAGCGTGAATCGTTTGTTTTTACTTTAAATGCCTGCAGGTGGCTTTTCCATGCCTTTTTTGTTTTCTCTAACTGAGAATCGAAGGCAGTTTCACTTCCATAAGATTTGATTAAAGATAGGGCATTCAATTCTTCATCAAGGATTGCCAGAATTAAGACATAACTAGTAGACTCTTCCGGTTGCAGTGTGATGGTTTTGAATCTTAATCCACCCATGGCTTCGTGCCCTGCACAAGTTTGACCCGCCTTGTGAGTGGGAGCGATGGAATTTATGATTGCTTCCGGCCAGTCCAGTGTACCACCCTCCCCCGTGAAGGTTTCGACCAATGGGAAGAATCCGACAGGCGTCTCTCCATGCTCGTCTGAACCCATGATAGCGTATGTTAATGAATTGGATAGGTGACCGCGTTCATCAAAAGAGAGTGTTGGTCGAACAAGCACACCATATGGTTCACATCGGATGCGATGCAGCAAGGAGGTCACGTGGCGGTGATTCCGTAGATTATCCGCCGAACGTCCATAAATGGGGATGGCAGCTGTAGGGGAGATCATGATGGTTTTTCCGCTGACATTGGAGAGGGACACTTTCATCAATTCAACTTTGCCACCACCGGTTGGAACAAAATTGGTGATCTCGGCTTCCAAGCCATAGGTCTGATTCCGTCGCATGATCTTATGCCATAAAACCCCGGCTTCAAGGGTTACTTCTTCTTGAGGGTCATCTGAGAACCTTTCCGTTGTTTGTAGCGCTGAATTACCGGTCACGGACCAAGGTCCCAACCCCTCCACCATTACCCAGAAGTTACGGGCGGATCGAGTGTTGTGTAGGTCTTCTATGGAAACGGGTAGAGTGAGGAAGGCATTTTGATTGATTTTGACATCCCCATTCAGGGTAGGCGTGATTGCTGACATCATCCCAGCCTCATTAACTAAAGGAAAGTATAGGTAGCTGGAGTGATTGGGATTCTCCAACCGAAAGGTGCCTTCCTCGTCGATAAAATGCCAGGTTGCAGGTTTTTTACTCATTTCTTTTGACCTCGGCGTGATCTTTCGATTATCATTTATCCTTCATCTACATTTGTATAGATTATTTCTTAGAAAACCGTATTTATTCTGGGGTAAGTATAATCGATAAAGGATCTAGTTTTCATCCTGATAGAATCTCTGGTTTATCTCCCTGTTTGTTGGTGATTCCTGTTTTTTCAGGTGTCAAGGACACAATCAAAACAAATTAACATCAATCCTGGCGTTCAAAGAATACCTCTATATGGTCTATCAATCCTTCTCGAACATCTTCTGCAAGTGGTGCCCCCAGCGTTTTGGCCTTAACCTCCACCTTTTGTCCATTCTTATAGTGTAGGGTATATTTTTGGGGATTGATCTCACCTGTGAAGGTGTCCAGCCTGTCAGGGTTGTAATAGATCACCAAGCATCTGCCCAGGAACTTAAAGGAAACCTTTCCATCCTCACTGAATAACCAACCTGGTAGGATCGGTACCAGGTTGAGGTGCAGTTCTCCCTCTACGAAGATGAAAGGTTGTTTTCCAGCCATCAGGATGTTCCAGATGCTCAAAAATTCCGCTGTAGAGCCGCTTAAACGGGCGACGAACCCGGCTCCGTGGATTGATTCGTCAGGATGAGCGCTGCTGACCAGGAAGGAAGAATTCTCTAATGGGCTGCGTTTGTACATATCGGGATCCAAGAAAGGGATCACAGTCTCCCTGAAATCTTCAAAAAACCTTTCGTATAATCCTGCCTTTAATACTTCTAGCAGGTACTTGTATTCCATGTGAAGCCAGATTGACTCGTTCTCCAACCAACCAGGTGTGAAAGCCCGGGCTCTCCCGATATGAAGGGGCTGTTCTTCCAGGGAGGCATTGATTTTATACATCTTCAATTTGCGATCAAATAAATCGCTGTCTCTTACCTTATGATAGAGATCCTTGGCGGTTTCAGATGATGCAACTTTCAAGGCTCGGACAGGCCCTTCCAGGAAAAGAGGCAATATTACGGGCTTGAAATGTTTCGCTCGGAAATGAATTGCATTAGGCGAATTCGAATCGAGCTCATCCGAGCGCTGGATTTCTTCAAAAACCTCGACCTGGTAGGTAAAATATGTAGGGGGAATGCCGTGGTTTAAATCCAAGGCGAGTTGAATCCCAGTGTCAATTTTCCTAAGGAAGGCATCTAAATGCGCTTCCAGGGTCTTGGCATCGATTGTCCTTTCGTCTCCATCAAAGCCCAGACGGGTCTTCTCTCGATAGGCCTCGCGAGCACTGCTCACTTGGTCCCAATAGGTGTGGTCTCGCTGGACATCATCCGAACGATGGTGTGTATCGAGCAGACGGGAAGTCTTTTCTAACAACTCGACTACTTCGACAGGCAGGATGAGGTTAAAAGTGTCTTGCGCTTGAATAACGTGGATTACGAATTGCAATAAGCGTTTAAGCTCGTAGGTTTCTGGCAGGGTGGAGCCGAACAGGGCTGGAAGACCATTCATGGCATCGTACCAGCCGGGTTTTCCGGCTTCCATCTCGATTCCCATCCCCCAGGGATCCAGGGTGGTGAACTTGATCAAGGCTAAGATTACCAGCTTGGAGAACAGGTCTGTGGTATAGATTTGCCCATGGCCTTGATGGGTTCGCAGCAGGTGCGGGGATGACTTTCGAGCTTTAATCATACTTGCTTTGTCTGGAGCCTCCCAGATTGAATTTAACTGCCGCGGTCCTTGAGGTGTCAGGCAATATTTTTGATCACGCGGTTTCACAAAGACAGCGCCGTCGTAAAAAGGCACTGTCTTCTCATCAAATAGCAGCTGGAACTTGTGTTCTGGGTAAACCACCAGGTAGCATTCGATCAGGTCCAGGATGTATGTCCAATGATCCGTCCAATATCCCTCTCCGAAAGTTGCTTCGAAATGCTGTTCAGAGCGATCGATAACGAAATTGAGAAATTCTTCATTAGGCACCTGCAAGGTTATCTTGTGATCCGTGATTGATTTCATTAACTTTCCTGGCGTGAAAGGTAGGGAAAGGATCTTTATTAAAGGTTTGGAGTACGAAGCCAGTGAGAGAACAGCAGCACGCTCCCCCGCCGGGAGCCTGAACTGGCTCCCCTCCACCACCAGGGGGTTATAACCATCAGATTGGATCAGGCTGATGAAGTTGCGGATATCGAACGCCTTAACTTCAGGATTGAATAACACATCACAACGACGGTTTTGGTTGACATCGCGGTAATTGCCATTGCCCTGGGAATAATATTCTGCTGCCAGGAAAAAGGCATTGTAATCTCTTTCTGGGTCGCCGTGTTTACGGGAGTAAATGTGATAGGGCTTCTTATCTTTCCCGAGCAAGATCGGACAACCACCACGCAGTACGTTGTCAAGAAAAGTCTGGCGGCAATAGGCATCAAATAGTGGTGCGGCGGTTTTTGTATCGATGACATCCGTCAGCTCATAAGCCAGTTGGTTGGTTTCCTCCCGTTTACGGTGGATGTATTCCTCGATCAGCCAGCTTTGATATTGTTGGTTAAGGGTTATAACATCGTTCATGTGCCCGTAGATGCTGTAAATGGTGACGTGTTCCAATGGTTGAAGGTGACCTTCCCAAACAAAAAAGGCACAGGGCGTTTTCCCACACCCGATCTGCCGGGAAGTGGATATTTCCAAGAGCGACTGACTGTAAAATGCATCGGGTTTGCTAAATGAAGTGTTTTGACCAAAGATCACATTTGGGTCAACAAATGCTTTCAATACTTGGTTTTGTTGTATATTACTCACAAAGGATAGCGCAAAATGTCCGGCTTGGAAGGTTTCGACCTCCGGCTTGTCCTCAATGCTGGCACGAACACGGTAGAACGGCACATCCTTCTGGAGGTTAATAACCTCCATCCAGGCTTCAATCGTCCTGCTAAGCGATTTCAGCAGGAAGTCGTTCACCCCGAAAGGGATTAATGCTGGCATCCCATCCAAGATATCGAGTTTGACCGGCTCGTCACTCCTGTTTTGGATGGTGAGGGTACGGCTCAGCCCAGCAAAATTTTCGCCGGGAATGGTAAAGTAAAGCACGTTGGTTTGCAAATCGACTTGGGTATTCTCTTCTTGAAGTTCCAATTCATTCATCCCAATGAACATCTTGCGAGTCGAATCATCTGAGGACCAGGGCGAGAAAGGTTGGTATTGCTGGTAATTTTTTGACCGTTTGATTTTTATGAAGGTGCGAAAACCATTTGTAGCGGTGTTTCGGTAGGCCTTGTTTGCAGGTAGGAATTCCATGATAGGACAGTTTTTACTTTCCACCCCAAAGCTGGTGATCCCTTGACCACGGTTCACATAAAACACCCACATTGGGATCCCCATTGGTCCGGCGATCCCAGGCAGAAAGCTAGAAAATGGCGAGATGGAGGTAAAATCCTGGATGATATAACGGCCTCGGTTGTCGAAAGAAGAGTGGTTCATTTATTAATCCCTGCCCATTATTTAAGTTATATTTAAACACTCGGTGAAAATAAATGAATAATCAAAGTGAGTCAGAAGGAATCTGGTGAGGTGTGACTCGGCTCTATTCAAATCTATTTAATGATACACGAGATTAACTGAGGTGGATAACAAGTTAATGGAAATCTCCACCGGCATCAATAAGAAAAGATTTTCTGATTATATTACCTGGTGCATTTCCAACTGTGCTTTCATATGTCATCAGCGTGTATACATTGCAGGAAATTGGTTTTGAGGTTTAACGGGCACTTTCTCTCTTGTGGATTAAATGTTAACCAGGATCACTTTTACAGCCCGGTTTTCAGCCTCAACAGGATTGGCTTTCCCACCAGCCTGACCACTTCTTCCCAGGTAGTCAAAGTCATGGAAATTCAGGTATCGTTTATAATGGATACACTGGTCGCCTTGAAGGTTGAATTCTTGAAACTGATATAATTTATAAGCTAATTCCTTGATATTAATTATGTTCGATTTATCATTAACAAGTCTAAGGACACATGAAAAAAAAGAAATTTCTATTATTGTTCCTCACTCTATTTCTTAGCGGATTGGGTTTGATCGCCTGCAGTAAACAAGGAGAACAAACCTCAAAAAGCAGGAAACTCAAGGTCGTTGCTACTACCACCATTGTTGGTGATGTTGTAAACCAGGTCAGTGGAGACCTGGTTGATTTAGATATACTTTTACCGGTGGGAGCTGACCCACACAGTTTCGATCCCACCCCAAAAGATGTGGCGAAGATTGCTGATGCCGACGTGGTATTTGCTAATGGCGCCGGGCTTGAGGCGTTTTTAGAAAACCTGATTGAAAGCGCAGATGCTTCTAACAAGCTGGTTTATGTTTCTGATGGGGTTGATTTTAAGATGTTGGAAGGTGAGGATCATACGCACGAAGGAGATGGGTTGGGCTATTCTGTAGGCATTGACCCACATACTTGGACAGATCCTAATAATGTGATTGTTTGGGTTGAGAATATCGCCAGGGTTCTAGTGGAGCAAGACACAGAAAACAAGGCATTTTACGAAGCAAATGCTGATAAATATAAGACTGAGCTCAGATCATTAGATACCTGGATTCGTGACAGAGTGGCTCAGATTCCAAAACAAGATCGAAAACTGGTCACCGATCATACCCTCTTTAGCTACTTTGCCGAAGAATATGGCTTTGAACAGGTTGGTGCGTTAATTCCTGGTTTTAGCACCTTGTCCGAACCCACAGCCCAAGAGTTGGCTGCAATGGAAGATTCTATTCGAGCTTTGCGGGTAAAGGCTGTTTTTGTTGGTACCTCGATCAACCCCTCTTTAGCGGAACGGGTCGCATCCGATACAGGTGTAAAGCTTATCACTGTCTACACAGGTTCATTGAGTGAGGTAGATGGGGAGGCAGCAACCTATCTGGCTTATATGCGATATAACACGAATGCTTTTGTTGACGCCTTGAAATAATATTATTTTAGCTGATCTAGTTGTGTTAATAGGAGGAATGAATGACCACGAATCCACATGAATCGATCCACTATCCAGAAATCAATTTACCGCCTCGAATCCTGCTTGGCCCTGGTCCTAGTATGGTTGAACCGCGAGTGCTGAAAGCAATGGCAACTCCACTCGTAAGTCACCTGGACCCGACTTTCCTTGAGTTGATGAATAACACACAGGCTCTGTTACGTTATGTTTTCGAGACCGAAAATAAACTAACCTTTCCTGTTTCTGGCACAGGCACTGCAGCTATGGAAGCTGCAATTGCCAATTTGGTGGAACCTGGTGACCCTGTTTTGGTGTGTGTGAATGGGTATTTTGGATTAAGACTTGCTGATCTGGCAGAGAGGTATGGTGGCCAGGTTGGTACGATAACCTGTCCTTGGGGCGAAGTTTTTTCTCCTGGCGAGGTGAATGATGCCTTGAACCAACGACCTGCAAAGGTTGTTGCGATCGTCCATGCAGAGACATCCACAGGCGCTTTGCAGCCTTTGGATGAAATTGTTAAGATTATCCACCAACACGACGCGATTGTGATTGTGGATGCCGTTACTTCATTGGGTGGGCTGCCTGTTCGTGTGGATGAGGTCGGCATTGATCTGTGTTACAGCGGCTCTCAAAAATGCTTGAGTTGCCCACCTGGGGCCAGTCCTATTACCCTCGGTCCAAAGGCATTAGAGAAACTTCGAAAGCGAAAGACTAGTGTACCCGATTTTTATTTTGATTTGAGGTTGTTAGAAAAATATTGGGGAGAGGAACGAGCCTATCATCATACAGCCCCAATTTCAACTATTTATGCCCTATACGAAGGGTTGCGGGTTGTCGCTGAAGAAGGCTTGGAAAATCGCTGGGCGCGTCATCGTCACAATGCTGAGTACCTCTGGTCCGGGCTTGAAGATTTGGGTCTTGAATTACTTGTTACTGAATCCTATCGCATTCCTACTTTAACAACGGTGCGTATTCCCGCCGGGGTAATTGATCTTGAGATTCGCCGAAGTCTACTGAAAGAATATAACATTGAAATCAGTGGCGGTTTAGGTGAATTGGCTGGGAAAATCTGGCGTATTGGTTTGATGGGGTATTCCTCTCGTAAAGAGAATATCTTGATACTACTGGCGGCTTTAGGGAAAATGCTTTAAGGTTTATTTATTGTATTCCTCGCAAGCATAATAATGTCGTGGTAGAAATGGGTAAATTCGCCTGATAGGGAGGTATTCTATCGATTCGCAGGTTCGATACTTATTCTTACGAATAGACATGAATGTCTGGAGCCAGATCGGGTTCCTTTTCCAGGCGAAAAGCAACGCTTTCAGCGAAATATCTTCTTCCCGCCTCTCTTTCGGGAAAATCTTGAATTTTTGCACTATTGACGCTTCATTAGTCAGAGAAGGTATAATTGACAGGTGTTCTTATAGAAAATGAGTCCGACCTTTGAGGATTATGTCCTATTGGAAAGTAATCTATTCCAGTAATACAGATTAGTTTTTATCTAAAAATATTAATAAGGTAGGAATTGTGGTGTGTGGCTGGATATCAAAAAACAAACCAGCTCTGGATTTATTTAAGCCAGACGAAATAAAGGATGGATAAGTCGTTTTGAAATGTGCAGATAAGGTTAATCCTTTATTATATCGAACTCCGATAGTATTCCTCTCATTCGCCTTGATGATGTCCATAGCTGCAACTATTTCTGCCTTGGCTGCTATGACCTTGATCACCGGTTCCCAGACCGATTCACAAGATCAGGACAAAGCAAGAGCAGAGAGGATAACTGGAAATAATTTCTTAGTATATCCGCTTGATCCTGTGAAAGATAGCATTGATCATATCCACCGAGACAATATTGCCCTACCGAAGATAAGCACCCTTTTTAATTATACTTCCCCTTATCTAGACTTTATTAGTCGAAGGGTGAATCCGATAATAGTACTTTCTGGGAATAGTGAACTATCTAACCTAAATCAAAGCTATTCTGTTACATCTGGGTTTATGGTTATGTCAGCGCTTACAGATACGATAACACACACCGCAACGATCACGAGCACACTAACCAAGACCGTTACAAGGACCCCAACCTCAAGCCCAACCAGGACGAAAACTGCGACACCCGCGCCCACCAAATCACCTACAATCACCTTCACACCTTCCAAAACTCCAACCTTCACTCCCTCAAAATCCCCTACTTGGACAATGACACGAACGAGAACGCCGTTTCCTCCTCCAGTATCCTCAACACCAACTCAATCTGAAACGCCAACAATTACTTCCTCAGCAACATTAACTCCCACCAACACCCAAACCCCAACAAGGACCCTATATCCCTTGCCGACTCTTAAATACACGGTTGAACCAACCGACACATCTACACCTACATCAACACCAACACCAACGTCTTTGACGATACCAAGCATTACACCAAATGCATTTAGTCGGGTTGTGGATACAGTATTTGATGTGAGAAACGCCCTACGTGTTCGTTTGGTCCTTCTTGTCTTTTTCCTTTGGGCGGCTTTAGCCACGGGAGTTTACTTCTATATAAGACAGTATCACTAGGATCCGCTTTTATGGAGTATTAAAATCAGGAGAAACCAATGTCAAATATTTTATGTATTGGTGCAGGTTATGTAGGAGGACCCACCATGGCGGTTATTGCCCGCCACTGTCCGGAGCACAAAATCGTTGTGGTTGATATTAACCATCAAAAGATTGCTGCCTGGAATTCTGATCAGTTGCCAATCTATGAGCCCGGGTTAAAAGAAATAGTCTTCCAGACCAGAGGGAAGAACTTGTTTTTTTTAACTGACATCGAGAAACAAATCAGCGAGGCTGATATCATCTTTGTGAGTGTTAACACCCCTACCAAGGATTTTGGGCTTGGGGCTGGGAAGGCTGCTGATCTTCAATATTGGGAGAAAACTGCCCGTCAGATCCTGGAAAACTCTACTACACCAAAAATTGTGGTTGAGAAGAGCACCCTACCAGTTCGAACTGCCCAGGCTATGGAGCGAATCCTTAACTCCAATGAAAATGGTCTTTTCTTTGATGTCATCTCTAATCCGGAGTTTCTCGCCGAAGGTACTGCCATTCGAGATATGGAAGAGCCTGACCGAGTACTGGTAGGTGGACGAGAGACTGCTTCCGGTCAGAAAGCTGTCCAATCTATCGTTGAACTATATGCGCATTGGGTCCCCCATGACCGTATCATCACGACCAATTTATGGTCAAGTGAATTGTCGAAATTAGTTGCAAATGCCTTTTTAGCCCAACGGATTTCATCAATCAATTCAATCGCTAACCTGTGCGAAAAAACCGAAGCAGATGTCAACGAAGTCGCATATGCAATAGGCACAGATAGCCGGATTGGGTCACGCTTCTTACGCGCCGGGGTTGGATTTGGAGGTTCGTGTTTTCGGAAAGACATATTAAATTTGGTGTACTTATGTGAATTCTACAGTCTGCCCGAGGTTGCTGCTTACTGGGAGCAGGTTGTTCGGATGAATGAGTACCAGATGAAAGCCTTTGTCTCGAAGATGGTAGCTGCAATGTTCAATACGGTTGCTGGAAAAAGGATCGCCTTGTTTGGTGTGGCATTTAAGGCGAACACAAGTGACACTCGAGAATCCCCCGCTCTTGCTGTTTGTAGAGCGCTTTTGGAAGAACAGGCTCAAGTTGTAATTTCCGACCCCTATGCTTTAGAGAATGCTCGTAAGGAACTTGATTCCTCCGTGGGTAAGATTATTTTTGAACCAGATCCATACAAAGCGGCAGAGGATGCTCATGCGATTGCTGTTCTTACCGAATGGTCCCATTATTCAACATTGGATTATCAGGCTATTTTTGATTCTATGATCCACCCAGCCTTTGTTTTTGATGGTCGAAATATTATTGATCACAAAGCATTATATGAAATTGGCTTCAATGTTTTTTCAATTGGCAGACCTCCACAAGTTCACTACACTTCTAATGTTGGTTATTAAATAATCGTTCACTCGGATGGCTTATCGCGAATAATCGTTTACTTCATGGTATAGGATGCTTGGTGCCTCGTCATGTGAATCTTAAATCCCCAGTCGGGTATATTAGCATCATGTTTCCCGGTAAATTATATAGCAACACAGTGATGGTTCTGGCAACCTGACAACTTGCTGATGAAGTCATCTAAAAAATGATAAAAAGAACTCGTGGTTCGACAAAATTTACCTCCTCTGGAAAGTATTTTCGCATGCCCAATGGATGAATATGCGTTCCATCGATTAACAAGGTTCTTAACCATTATCATGATAGAATTTTAAACAAAAGGCGCCACAACTCATACATCACTCATATCAGAAAGAACCATGTTTTGGTATAAAGGTATCCTGTTAAGGTCACAAAAAACCCTTCCAGGAAGTCAGAGTACTGATCAAGATTTCCTTCTTACGAGGCTATTTATTGAGGATAGGTGGTCAGATGGGTTTAAATCGATTATCTTTTCTTAAAGATAAGCCCCTACGGGTGAGGAATCATTTCCTTTTATTGTTATTTTCAGATCTCCTTCCATGAATTTCTATAAAACCTCTTTCTTGAGGTCTTGTAAAGGATCACTATGCTCCGAACTTGGCAAATTATATTAATTGACGAGTTGTTAATCTTACTATCGATTGTTTTTGGGCTAATTTTGCGACTCGAGATAATCTATGTGGGGTTTTTCCTTCGTGCCATCTGGCTTTTTATCGTCCTGGCGTTGCTCATTCGTCCCTTGGTTTTGTATGCTTTTGGGATTTATCGGCGTATTTGGCGTTATTCCACAACGAAAGATTTACTGGCTCTGGTGTTGGGTATCTTGACGGGTACTGTAATCATTTCCACAATCACTTTGATCTGGTTATATCCTTCCTTCATGACAACTTTTCCCCGCTCTTTACTAGGTATTGAAGCGGTAACAAGCTTCCTGTTCCTTGGGGGCTTTCGCGTGTATTTAAGCTTGTTTGAACGTTTTCCTGGCGATATCCATTGGAAAGGTGTTGACTTGCCTCCTGCGAAGCGTACCCTAATCGTTGGCGCTGGTTCAGCAGGTGCCCAGATGATGGAAGAGTTAGTAAAAAATCCCCACATTGGCTTAAAGCCCGTAGGCTTTCTAGATGATGACCCGAATAAAATTGATCGCCGCATTGGAGGGTTGCCAGTTTATGGGCCTTTGATTCGGTTACCTGATGTCGTTTCGGACCGGAAAATTCAGGAAGTATTGATCGCGATTCCCAGCGCGCCGGAGCAAACGATACAAAATCTAAAAAATATATGCCATTCGCTCAGTGTTTCCTATTCAACCATGCCATCCCTGACCAGCATTTTGGATTATTCTTCCTCGTCTCCATCTCCTAATAAAATACCAATGGCAATGCCAGATATTACTGGAGAGGAAATACAGGCTGTTGTCCGGGTTATGCAGTCCCGAAACCTGAGCATAGGTTCTCAGACGACAACACTAGAAGAGTTAGCTGCTGAAGTTGCAAATACTGATTATGGAGTTGCAGTTACCAACGGAACAGCAGCGCTCCATTTATGCATGGTTGCTGCAGGTGTTGGTCCAGGTGATGAAGTGATCACCAGTCCTTATAGCTTTATCGCATCATCAAATTGTGTTTTATACCAGGGAGCCACCCCGGTATTCATTGATATTGATCCTGTGACTTTGAATTTAGACCCGGACAAACTTGAAGCCGCCATTACGCCTCAGACACGAGCAATTATCCCTGTACATATTTTTGGGCAGCCTGCCGATATGGATCCTATCTTAGAAATTGCGGAAAATCACAATTTGATTGTTATTGAGGATGCTGCAGAAGCAGTCGGCGCTGAGTATAAAGAACGGAGAGTGGGTTCGCTCGCTCGTGCCGGCATTTTTGCCTTTTACCCTAATAAGCAAATGACAACTGGAGAAGGAGCAGTCATTGTAACCAGTGATGAAGAGTGGTCACACTTGTTTAGGAGTTTGCGCAACCAGGGACGGGATATTTTTGATGAATGGCTGCAGCACTCTCGTTTAGGGTATAACTACCGCATGTCGGAGTTGAATGCGGCAGTTGGTGGGGTTCAGATGCGTCGCCTGAATGAACTTTTGCAGAAGCGCGAAGCTGTTGCCGAAATATATAATCAAATCATTTCCCCTCTGGCTGGAGTAAAACCCTTGACAGTAGTCCCCACAACTACTCGGATGAGTTGGTTTGTCTATGTTGTTTGTTTCTCACCAGAAATTAATCGAGACCTCGTCATGGCTCGTTTGGGAGAAAATGGGATTCCTTCCCGTCCGTATTTCTCTCCAATTCACTTACAACCATTCTATCAAGATCGCTTTGGTCATAAGGTTGGTGATTTTCCTGAAGCAGAAGCTGCTGGACGAGCAACCTTGGCACTTCCTTTTCACAGCAATATGAATGAAGGTGAAATCGAGGTTGTTGTTGATGCATTATCCCAAGTTTTAGCAGAGATCGGTTGATTTTTATGGGAAATCTTGGCGTGAGAATAGTAATTATTAATCCTGTCCGTCGGCTCATTCTCTTCATTGGAATTGTGATTGAAGCAGCCTTTATATAATTCTATTTTCTCCATACACTCCCTGGGTATGTTATGCTGTATAAAAGCATTTTTGCGAGAATAGCCTTTTTTTTCAGTCTGAAATGGATTTGTCCAGTTACAGGTCTACGAAATAGTGTTGAATAATTAATAAGTAAGGACCTTATTGTCTTGTTCGGCGAAACCTGATTTGTGTAATTGAGTCAGTTATGAAAACCATCCTATTTGTATGTACTGCCAATTTAGCCCGGTCACCAATAGCAGAGGCTATCTTCAATCAAAAGATGGTAGAAATGGATTTAACAGGTCGATATCATGCTGAATCAGCTGGCACCTGGGCAGTAGACGGGCTTCCAGCACCGCTGGATGGGGAACAGGTAATGAGGACCTGGGGATTAGATACGAGTTTTCATCGTTCCAGGGAGGTAAATAAGGAACTCATGGAGTCCGCCGACCTGATCCTGACCATGGAGGCGGGACATAAGGAAGCCCTTAAGATTGAATATCCAGAGCAAAGCGCAAAAATATGGATGCTCTCCGAAATTGTGGGATCACCCTACGATATCCCTGATCCCTACATGCAAGGGCAGGAAAAATTTCAAGAAACAGCCAGGGAATTAGATCATTTGTTGGATAAAGGGCTCGAAAGGATATGCAGGCTTGCGGATGAGTCTGGATGATCATATTACCCTCCCAGAAGACCATTGTTGAACCCTCATTTGATAATATAAACAGCTGTGCCACACCTGACGAATTGAATTCCAACAAGTTCCGGATTTCGAAAATATCACCAAACAGTTTCTAGTGTTCGGCAAATTCCGCGATGCCTTTCCCTCTGGTGATGGGCATATTTATTATAAAACCAAACATTCAAACCACAATACTGACCTTGTCCGTACCCAGTTGAAATTGGTGACGGACATGGAATCGCAGTTCAAAAAAAGGAAGCGATAATCGAAAAGTGTCATTGATTTTGATATCTTCCATAGGGATTCTTTTTATTTCTATGTTTACCAGGATTAATCTCACCTGAGTTTGGCATTTTTTGACCTATCCAAAGGGAGTTAATCATCATACCTTGGAATGTTCTTTCTAAAGAGCGGGATCCTTGTGCATTCCACAAACAGACAAAAATAAACACAAATAATTGATAAACAAGCAATATTAAGATATAATATTATTAAAATAATCACAAACGAGCGTCTTAATGATCATAAACAACAATCTTCTTAAGGCCGAACGTCACGAAAAGATCCAAACTTACATCAACAATCAAGGAAGGGCGACAGTCCCTGAGCTCAGCACACATTTTGCCGTCAGTGGAGCCACTATTCGCAGAGACCTGGAAGAGCTCGATACACTTGGGTTAATTCAACGTACACACGGTGGAGCAATCAAAGCGGGAAGAACGCCCCGAGAATTGCCTATGATGCAGCGAAAGGGAGAAAACAAGGATGCCAAAGTTCGCATAGGGAAAGCTGCTATTTCCATGATTAAAGATGGCAATACGATCTTTTTGGGTAGCGGTACAACCGTGATTGAAGTTGCTCATCATTTACCCAGGGACTTAAACCTGACAGTGATTACCAACTCCCTACCGGTCGTCAATGAGCTTGCAACTCATCCCGGGATTGAACTGATTATCATTGGCGGGATGCTTCGGCAGAGCGAATTGTCAATGGTGGGACATGTGGCTGAACAAGCGATAAAAGAATTTCGGGCCGATAAAGTATTTATGGGTATGTTTGCTGTAGATGTTGCCTGTGGTTTTACCAATGATTTTCCATCAGAAATTATGACCGATCGTGCAGTGTTAAGCATTTCTCCACAAGTCGTTATCCTAGTAGATCACAGTAAATTTGGACGAGTAAGTTCAACACTGGTTGCGCCTGTCACTTCGGCAAAGACGATTATTACAGATAGGGAAACATCTAATTCCATCATTAATCAGCTGCAAGAATTGGGTATAGAGGTTATTCTTACATAAGATAAGGAAAAAATTTTGGATCTTCAGGAATACAAGCCCGTCTCCCGATTACAGTTAAAAGCCACCCAAATCGAAAAACCACGTTTTCCTGTAATCGATGCCCACAACCATTTAGGCCCTCCTTTTGGTGGGGAGAGCGCCAAGCTCTCATTGAGTGAGCGTCTAAGCATCTTGGATGAAGCAGATGTCAGGGTTGTCGTCGATCTAGATGGCGGTTGGGGGGAGGAAATCTTACAGCGCCATCTAGATCAATATAAAGGTTTTGCCCCGGATCGCTTTATCCACTTCGGTGGGGTGGACTGGTCGCATTGGTCTGAAAAAGGTGATAATTTTGGGGACTGGGCTGCGAGCAGACTGAGGAAGCAGGTGCAGTGGGGGGCTCAAGGGTTGAAAGTCTGGAAAGGATTTGGGCTGAATGTGCGAGATCCGCGAGGCAATCTAGTCCAAGTTGACGACGATCGCTTGGATCCTATTTGGTATACAACAGCCGAGTTAAATATCCCTGTCCTGATTCATGTGGCGGATCCTTTGGCGTTTTTCGATCCGTTGGATGAATGCAACGAACGCTGGGAAGAATTAACTGCACACCCAGACTGGCATTTCCCATGCCCGCCTTACCCACCATTTCTACAGATCATGGATCAGCTGTCGAACCTGGTTATCCAGCATCCGCAGACCACCTTCATTGGGGCTCATGTCGGTTGCTATGCAGAAAACCTGAACTGGGTGGGTGAATTACTCGATCGCGCTCCTAATTTCTACGTTGATATCGGCGCTCGCATCGCTGAATTGGGCCGCCAGCCTTACACCGCCCGACAGTTTTTTATCGATTATGCTGATCGGATCCTATTCGGCACTGATATGGGGGTTGACCTGGATACTTACCGGACTTATTACCGCTTCCTTGAGACGGATGATGAGTATTTCAACTATGGCACGGGTGAAATTCCAGATCAGGGTCGTTGGCAGATTTATGGTTTGTTTCTGCATGAAGATGTATTGAAAAAGGTTTATTGGGAGAACGCTCGACAACTATTTTGTGTATAAGGAAATACTTGATGGTAACTCTTGGGGCACATACATATGAAGAGATCATCAGTCAACCCAGAGCCTGGAAACAGGCTCTGGAAGTGACGGAATCTCTGAGGGGGGTGATTAAAAATTTTTGGATGGACAATTCTGAAAAGCAGGTCCTGTTTACTGGCTGTGGTTCCACTTATTATCTCTCCTTGGTAGCTGCCGCGCTAGTCCGAGAGATAGACGGTCGGGGCGCCTATGGGGTTCCAGCGGGGGAGCTTTTCCTTTATCCCGCTACAACCTATGATCATCTAAAACCCCATATACTGGTTGCCATCAGCCGTTCTGGTACAACCAGTGAGACTTTGGCAGCCGTCAAGCATTTTCAACAGGCGGGACGCGGCCCAGTGTTGGTAGTGACCAACGATGGCGAATCACCCCTTGCTAAAAGAGGTGATCTAACCCTTGCGGTCCCAGAAGGTCAGGAAAAAAGCGTGGCACAGACCCGTTCGTTTGCTTCGATGCTTGTGGCTGTAACAGGGTTTACTGCATTGGCAGCGGGCAAGGATGATCTTTTTCAAGATATGTTCAAGTTGCCCGAGTCCGGATCAAAAGTGCTAGAAGTATCCCAACCATTGGCAAAGTCCCTGGGTGAAAATTTTGATTTAGACAGTTTTTATTTCCTTGGCAGTGGGATTCGTTATGGTCTGGCATGCGAGGTAAATCTCAAGATGAAAGAGATGTCGCTGACCCATAGCGAATCCTTTTATTTTATGGAATTTCGTCACGGGCCAATGTCGATGGTCACCGATACCAGCGCGGTAATTGGATTGTTAAGCACGACTCAATACCAGTACGAGCAAGCGGTCCTTGACCATATGAAAGCCCTTGGCAGCAATGTGTTTTCATTAGCTGAATCAGGTGCTGATCTAAATTTTTCCAGTGGACTGGCTGAAGCGATCCGAAGTGTACTCTTTCTCCCACCATTGCAACTCATGGCGTACTACCGTGCGATCGCGAAAGGATTGAACCCAGATAAACCCAAGAATTTATCTGCAGTTGTTGAGTTGGAGCTTGGGTAGAAAGCTACTTTAAAAGTTTAAAGGAGGTGAGTTATTTGCGAATCATGGTAATAATTGCTCGAAAAGTTGGATGGTTATTCCGTCCTAGTTAAGCAGATATCGGGATACTTAGGAGCTACACCATTATCTCGGGTATTTGCAATTGGCTTTGCGGTCCCTACACTTCATGTAACCAAGAATGATCCGCAGAGTATTTATTCAAGGAGAAAAAGGAAGATGATTAAGAAATTGCTTTACTTGTTACCTCTACTGGTTGTAATCGTTCTGGTATTGACAGCTTGTGGTGGTGGCGCTGAACCTGTAGAAACAGAAGGCAAAGAAATGGTGGGTGGAGAAAAAGTCTCATTACGGCTTTGGTCTCACCAAAGTCCATCTTTCAATGCTGCTTATGATGCCATGATTGAAAAATATGAAGCTGCCAATCCTAATGTAGATATTACTCAGGAAACCTTTGAGTATGACCTTTATATTCAAACCTTGCAGACAGCGATGCCTGCTGGTGAGGAAGCCGACATAATTTCATTGTTTGGCACCTGGACATCCCAATATTCTGAACGACTTGCTCCTGTTCCGGAAACCGTTATGACGGTTGCGAACGCCAAGGAAATATTCTACCATGCACCCTTAGGTGGTTTCATTGTAGATGGAGAACTGTACGGTTTACCGCATGAATTCAACCTGGAATACGGAGGTGTGTTGGTTAATAAAACCAAGTATGAGGCCGCTGGACTGGCTTATCCTCCTAGTTGGAAGATAATGGATGATGTGTTGGTGGATGCCAAGGCGCTGACGCAGGTTGATGAAGCCGGTGTTATGACGGTAGCTGGTTTCCACTTCACCTGTGCTGATGCCCTGTTTTTTAATTTTGCAGCAGGCATTAAACAGCGTGGTGGGGATTACTGGAATGCAGATGGAACAGCTTTTACCTTTAACACCCCGGAGGCTAAAGAAACCTTAAATTGGATGCTCAGTGCAGTTGAAATGGGTGTTGTCGACCCCGTACTCTTCAATGACGAAGAAAATTGGGTGGGAGATGCTTTCTTTGAAGGGCGTGTGGGTATTGGCTACATCGGTACCTGGGCGATTGCAGAAGGGCTAGCTAATTACCCCGATTTTGCGGATGAATGGGATTATTTCTGGCTGCCTTCTTATGAGGGAGATCCCATCTTTGTGGCTGACTCTGGGTGGGGTTTAGCCGTTTCACCTAACAGCAAGAATAAGGAAATTGCCTGGGATTTCGTCAAATTTGTTACCGTTAATGAAGATAACGCTTTGAGCTGGAATATTACCAGCGGAACCATCCCTGCCCTTCCCAAAGTTGCTGAAACAGACGTTATTGCTGCCGAAATGCCCTGGGTGAATAAGGCCTTGAATCTATTACCTTATGGTGAATACCTGGGCAATATGCCCGATCGTGATCTGGTGGTATACGAGATTGTGTACCCTCACCTGATCAGTGCGCTTCAAGGCTTAGAAACAGCAGATGAAGCTTTGCAAGCGATTGACAACGAGGCAAACGCCACCTTCGAATAGGAAGTCAATCTTACATAGCCTTAACCCATGCCCTTCTCCTTTCTTTTGGAGGAGAAGGGTTATGGGATAATATGCTCTGGAGTCAGGTGGTTGGAAAGGATACTCTCAACCACCCAAAACTGTGCAGGTTATGTTTCTGTGAATACGGTGATATTTCACATATAGATGCTGTATCATCTTTTATAATTGGAGGCAGCCCATGATCAAGAGAAGCCGCAGCAGTGGGAAAACGAAACGTGAGAGTTTGGCAGTGGGACAACGCCGGTTTGTTCTCAGTGTTACCATTCCGATGATTTTGTACGAGTCGATAGGCATTTTTACACTTCTTTGGGCTTTTATTTTGATTTTTTTCAAGTACAGTCCAGGTCGCGCAGGAGGTCCTATCTTAGGCTTGGGTGGTAGCAACCCCTTCATCGGATTACAGCATTTTTCCAACATGATCAGTGGAATTTCTCTGGAGGCCCGTCTATTTCGCACCAGCTTGAGAAACTCTTTGATTTTTGCATTTGCGGTGTTGCCTTTGAATCTACTCATTACCCTGCCATTAGCTGCCTTGTTGGAGTCGATTGGCGAGTTAGTCAAACCAATTTTCCGGACCGTATATTTTTTGCCTGTCTTAACAGCCTCCGTGGGTGTGGCAATGATGTGGAGTTACCTTTACGATCCCCAGCAAGGTCTTTTCAACGCTGTCATCCGGATGTTCGGAGGTAAGCCTATTGCCTGGTTATCGGACCCGCGGGCAGAATTTTTTGGCGTTAACATCGGTATGTGGGCAACGATTATTGCTTACTTGTGGCAGGATTATGGATACAATATGGTCATATTCATTGCGGCTTTGCAAGGAATCCCCCAGCACCTAAAAGAAGCAGCTATGATCGATGGTGCGAATTCCTTGCAAGTTTTTACCCGGGTAACGATCCCCTTACTACGTCCCACCTTATTGTTTGTCTGCGTGATGACCATGCTCTCCTCTTTCCAGGTCTTTGACATCATTCAAGTCATGACTTCCGGTGGACCCAACCACCAAACGCGTGTCATGATGTTGGATATTTACGATAATGCTTTTCGCTATCAGCGCATGGGCTGGGCAGCTGCTATTTCTTTTGTGCTCTTTATTGTGGTGATGACGGTTACTGTTATCCAGATGCGAGCCTTGCGAACGGACTGGGAGTATTAAAATGACAACATTGTCATCAAATCGTTCCTACACTGAGAGGCGGAAGAAGCCCTTCTGGTCCCCCGTACTTTTCCAACGTTTCCTGGTGTATTTCATATTGATTTTAGGGTTATCGATTACCATCACCCCCTTCATCTGGATGATCCTCGGATCGTTCAAGACTTCTGCAGAACTCTTGCGTACACCACCGACCTTCTGGCCGGAAAACCCCACGATCAATAATTATCGCACCATCCTGACAGATCCCAAGCTGCCCCTCATTCGTTTTTATGGAAATAGCGCTTTTGTAGCTGTCATAAATGTACTGACGAGCTTGTTTACCAGCTCGTTGGTGGGTTATCTATTTGCCAAATATGAGTTCAAGGGAAAGAACATCCTTTTTGGTTGGTTTCTCTTAGGGATGATGATCCCTTCCCAAATCACCATGATCCCTGGTTACCTGATTTTAGCGAAAGTCGGGTTGTTAAATTCGTTATGGGGTCTGATTGTCTTCAGTGCTATGGACGCTTTTGGCATCTTTATGCTGCGCCAATTTATTGAGTCTTTACCGAATGAATTGTTGGATGCTGCCCGGATTGATGGTGCTTCTGAGTGGCAGATCTATTGGCGCATCGTTCTGCCTCAGTTAGGTCCTGCCCTGGCTACTTTGGGGGTGCTTAATTTTATGGGAAATTGGAATGCATACCTTTGGCCAATGGTCGTTATTACGAAAGTCGAACGGCGTACCCTACCCATTATCCTGACCTGGTATAACTCACAGCACGGAAGCAATCCCGGGATCACCAATGCAGCTACTGTAATGGTCATCCTACCCATTTTATTTGTTTTTCTGTACTTCCAGCGTTGGATTGTCCGTGGTTTCACGATGTCAGGATTTAAATAAAATGTGGCTTGTTTTGAAAAGAAAAATACATCCTGATCCTATTTTCTTGAACCGGTTCCTTCGAAATGGATGTCGAATTTTGAGGCTGATTCTGGGGAGTTTTGTGGTAGGAATCCTTTCTACTTCCTGCCGGTCGGGCGAACCAGATTGGCTCAACGTCCAGGACTTCCTTTACCAGCTTCAACGGGCTCGTCCAGACCGGATAGGAGCTACAGCTTTTGATTTGGTGGTAGTAAGTATAGCTGCAACCGGTAATTCTCCTGAGGCCATCCCAACGCTCAAAGATTCCCCCGGAGGACCAAAAATAGTTCTGTGCTATATGAGTATCGGACAAGCTGAGAACTATCGCTGGTATTGGCAACCCGAATGGTCACAAAACCCTCCTGAATGGCTTGATGAGGCCGATACCGTATGGACTGGTGATTATTGGGTGAAATATTGGCTTCCAGGTTGGCAAGAGATCATCTATGGCACTCCCGATAGTTACCTGGACCGAATCATCGAACTTGGTTTTGATGGTGTTTACCTAGATCGCGTCGATGCTTATTGGTACTACCAGGAACAGGGTCGAGAAACTGCTGACCGGGAGATGGTCGATTTCATTCTGGACTTTACCCAATGTGCTCGAAAGAAGGTACCTGGTTTTGGGGTTTTTCCCCAAAATGCGGAGGAATTGGGAATTAAGTTTCCTGATTTCATGGGTGCCATGACAGGTATCGGTATAGAAGATCTGTATTATGGCTATCCACGGGATCACGAGCCCAGCCCTGCGGATTGGACAAACGAACGGGAATCCATCCTAGACCAATGGGTTGCTGCCGGCAAATTGGTGCTGACCATTGATTATACCAATCACCCTGACCAGATCGCCGATGCTTATACGCGTGCCCTGGAGCATGGTTATGTGCCTTATGTCGCCGATCGCTCCCTTGGTCGGTTACGTATCAATAAAGGTTTCGAACCCGATAAAAATCCGGAGCAATGGGAATTACCTTGACCTCTCTCATAATGGCTGTTGACATCTTATCGTACTTGTCTCAAGGTAAAAAATTTCCATTGGATCAGCTGATTGACTATCCTTATTTTTGGGTATAACACGTTCTGCACTCGTAAATGTTTTTTCAGTATACTCATGGGTAGAAAGGCAACATGAAATCGTTGTAAAACGGTTAGGTTTCATGGATATAGTCTAACCGGTCGTGGCTTGTAGTGAAGGGCATAGACTGTTGTGAAGATGTTCAGCTAGAAAGATGGATTAACATGATTGAATCCCAAATCCTTTACCAATGGTGCAAATTCCCATACGGCGAGTTAGTGGACCACCCCGCACTGAAAATACCTTTCCGTTTGTGCGAGGATTCTACGGAGATGGGTTGGATAATGGCTCGGGAGCTGGTGGATGAGATTAAAGCGCATAATGCGAGTGGAGAACCAACCCGTGCCATTATCCCCTGCGGTCCCAGTTGCTGGTATCAGCCTTTTGCATCCCTGATCAATCAGGAAAGGGTAAGTTTGAAGAATCTGGTTGTCTTTCACATGGATGAGTGCCTTGATTGGCAAGGACGCGAGCTTCCTCGCGACCACCCATACAGTTTTCGTGGTGTTATGGAATCCGTTTTTTACAATCCCATAGATTCAGATCTCGGTGTGCCAGTTGAGAACCGTATTTGGTTGAGGCCTAATAACATCGAGCAGGTTTACAAGTGGATTTGGGAAGCTCCCATCGACATCACTTATGGTGGCTGGGGACAGGATGGTCATATTGCTTACAACCAAGCCCGAAGACATCCTTACAGTGGTTTGACCATAGAGGAGCTTCGCAACTCTACCATTAGGATCCAGGAAAATAACCTTGATACGATCCTGGCTTTGGCTCACAGGACTTTCGGATCAGCTTACCAGTTTGTGCCACCTATGTCGGTTACATTGGGTGTGAAGGAATGTCTTTCAGCAAAGAAAGTTCGGTTGTTTAGTGATACCGGTGCCTGGAAGCAAACAGCTCTTCGGGTTGCTCTTTTTGGGTATATAACGCCGGAATACCCCATCACTTTGTTACAGGAACATCCTGATGCTTTAATCACAGCAACTGTTGAAACCGCCTCGCATCCTATCAGCCAACACCCAGAGTGGGACCTGGGTATTTTGTAATTACGAGAGCTATGTATATCTTAAATGTAATTCGATATAAATTTGCTAGGGATCCCCTTTCCATGTATTGAGTTTTTTTACTGACAATCGAAGGAATCATGGCTTCACTCAACGTTGATATAAAATCCTGTAAATACCAATCTATGTTGGGAGTAGGTGGTATTGGCACAGGTTTATTTTTTGCCTTGGATGGAGATCATACTTTGGGGCGTGAAGAGAGTCGTAGCGGACATTTTCTCGACCGCAGGGATTATTGCAAATTACATATTATTTCTCATTACGTTAAGGTTCTGCTTGGACCGGCTTTTAACGTAATTCCAATAAGTAAAGTCGGTGGGGATGACGCTGGTTTACGTCTTCTAGATGAAATGCGTGATGTTGGGTTCAATACGAAATATGTTCAAATCTGTCCAGGGGAACAAACGCTTTTTTCCTTTTGTTTCCTCTATCCCGATGGTAGTGGTGGGAATTTGACGATAAATGATTCGGTTTGCAGCAAGGTAGATTCATCGTTTGTTGCCCGGTCCGAGTCCGAATTTACGAATTTCAAGGGAAGAGGCATTGCCCTAGCAGTTCCTGAGGTACCACTGGAAGCCCGTCTAAAACTGCTTCAGTTAGGGACGACTTATCAATTCTTGCGAATTGCAAATTTCACATCTACCGAAATGCTTCCGGCAATTGAGATGGGATTACTGGATCTTATAGATTTATTAGCAATCAACCTGGATGAGGCTGCTGCCAGTTTGGGAGTCGAGCCAGATCACGATGCACCAGATGCGGTTGTTTATGCAGCTATCCGGAAACTAAAAAGTGTCAATACAACCATGAATGTAACAATTACTGCAGGAAAATGGGGAAGTTGGATTTGGAATCGGCAATATCTCAACCATTTACCAGCCTTTCCAGCACTTATAGTCAATACGGCTGGTGCCGGGGATGCCTTCCTGGGAGGAATAATCGCGGCTCTGGTATCGAACCAGACATATATTCAGGCACAAGAATTAGGAACATTAATTGCTGCTCTTTCGGTTACCTCTCCGCACACCATCCATCCCGGGATTGAGCGACGTTCCTTACTTGAATTTACTTTTAAATCAAATATCACTTTGTCCGAGAAGGTTTATAATTTATTAAGAGATTTATAGAAGGAGATATATATGACGAAAATAGCTTTCATTGGTGCAGGCAGCCTGGAATTTACAGCCGGGTTGGTGCGCGACATCCTAACATTTCCTCTTTTGGAAGACGCCACCCTCAGCCTTATGGATATCAATGCAGAGAGGTTGGATTTTGCTTATCATGCTGTGACCAAACTGGTCAAAGCCGGGAACCACCCCGCAAAAGTGGAAGCCACCCTGGATCGAGCTGAAGCCCTCAAGGGAGCAGATGTTGTATTAACCACGATCCTATATGGCAGCACCGAAGTTTGGCGATATGATATCGAAATCCCAAAGAAATATGGCGTCGATATTAATATCGGGGACACTCGAGGTCCATCCGGAATCTTCCGCTTCTTACGCACATTGCCGGATATGCAGGCCATCGTGCGGGATATGGAAAAGTATTGTCCGAATGCTGTCTTGCTCAATTACACCAATCCAATGGCAATGCTTTGTGCAGCTCTCCAGCGCGAGACCTTTATCCCAGTCACAGGTCTATGCCATTCCGTACAGGGAACGGCGATGATGCTGGCAGAATGGATTGGCGCACCCTATGAAGAGATTACCTACACTTGTGCTGGTATTAATCACATGGCCTGGTATCTCCAGTATAAATGGAACGGGGAGAATGCCTATCCGCTCATACATAAAGCGGTTACCGAGCGAGAAGAAGTCTACAATGAGGAACAGGTACGAAATGAAATGTACCTGGCAATGGGCTATTATGTAACCGAATCAAGTGGGCACAACTCTGAATACAACTGGTGGTTCCGTAAAAGACCCGACCTGATTGAGGAATATTGTACCCATGGCACAGGTTGGAATCCGGGTGAGTACGCTTATATCCTGAAAGAGTACCAGGAACGAGAAGCTACTTGGAAGGAGATGTTCATTGAGCGCCTGGAAGCGCCAATCACAGAAGAAGATTTAGCTCGCGGGCATGAGTATGCCGCTTACATCATTAATGCCCTGAAAGGTGGCGAACCCTTCAAATTCAATGGTAATGTTCCCAATACTCATCTCGTCACCAACCTACCCGAAGGAGCCTGTGTGGAAGTACCCGTTTATGTTGACCATGTTGGTTTCCATCCCATCCATGTCGGAGCGCTACCCGACCAATGCGCTTTGCTAACCAACCTCAGTTCCTCCATTGAAGAGATGGCGATTGATGCAGCTTTTTCTGGTGATCCGGTCACCATCTACCAGGCGATCTGTCATGACCCATTGACGGCCTCGGTCTTATCACTACGAGAAATCAAGGATATGGTCAACGATCTTTTTGCTCAGCACAAGGACTATTTACCTCAATTCAAGCATCATAAAATCTGATTAGCTCTCATTGTAATTAGGTTTCATTTACAAAGGAAATTACCTCACACACCTTAACAGGCAGGGTTGATTCAAACTGATTGTTAATTTGATGCGTAGCACTGCAAACGGATTTGCTAGTCAGGTCCAATCTCAACAGCCTGTGGTTTGTGGACTTTAAAATGGAAATGTTTTAGATGTGAAGTAGAGGGAAGAATAAATGACATTAACGATTGGGAAATTATATGGCCTGCAGCGTTGTTCGTCACCTGAAGGTACCTTTACTATTTTAGCTCTTGATCATCGCGGCAACCTCAAACAGGCCATGAATCCCGCTGACCCAGATGGGGTAACCTATGGAACCATCGTTCAGTTCAAGCAAGAACTGACTTCAATCCTTTCTCCAAAAGCCGATGGGATGCTGCTTGATCCGGTCTATGGCGCTGCCCAGGCAATCGCCAATGGTGTACTACAATCGCATACTGGTTTGTTGGTTGCGGTAGAAAAAACCGGTTACGCTGGCGATCCTACGGAGCGTGAAACTCAAATCCTGTCAGGATGGGGGGTTGAGAAGGTTGCCCGTATGGGAGCAGCAGCAGTCAAACTGCTTATTTATTATCATCCCGAGGCACCGAATACAGCAAGACAAGAAGGGACAATTCAACAGATCGCGGCTGCTTGCCAGGATTATGACCTTCCCCTTTTCCTGGAGCCGCTATCTTACTCCCTGGATCCAGAGAAGAAAAAACTGTCTACCCTGGAAAAGCAGCAGGTCGTGGTGGAAACCGCTCGACGCCTGACGCCCATGGGTGTGGATGTGTTGAAGGCGGAATTCCCGGTGAACATCGAGGAGGATTCCGATCTTGATCACTGGTATCAGGCATGCCGTGCACTTACTGCCGCCAGTATTGTCCCCTGGGTGCTGCTTAGTGCCGGAGTCAGTTTTGAAGATTTCATACGCCAAGTGAAGGTCGCATGTGAGTCGGGAGCCAGTGGTGTGTTGGTTGGACGGGCGGTCTGGAAGGAAGCGGTGAACCTGACTGGCGATAAACGCCTGGATTTCCTGAAAACAACGGCAATATCCCGTCTGGCTCAACTTAATGACCTGGTTAGGACATACGCTCAGCCCTGGTACAATTACTATCCTGACCTGGGTACTTCGGTGGTGGAAGGATGGTATTTGGACTATTAAGTTAGTTTTTGGTTACGGGTTGATTGACACAATCGCATCAAACCGCACGCTTTTTGAGATGAATAAAGTCCTTACCTGGAAATGATGGATTGAAGATGCCTGATATTATTGCTATCGGTGAAGTATTGGTTGAGATTATGCGCCCGGAAGCGGGGCAATCCTTGGATCATCCAGGTACTTTCAAAGGACCTTATCCCAGCGGTGCACCAGCAATTTTTGCTGTCGCTGCTTCACGCCTGGGGTTGGATGTTGGATTTATTGGAGCGGTTGGGGATGATGCTTTTGGTCGCTTGATGCTTACCTGTTTTGAAACGGAAGGGGTGGATGCTGCTCAACTGCAGATCCCCCCAGGTCATTCCACCGCTGCTGCCTTTGTTGCTTATGATCAGCACGGGGAACGGGAATTTGTCTTCCACATCCGCCATGCTGCTGCAGGCCAGCTATCCGTGACCCAATTGAAAGACTCTTACTTCCGGGATGTGAAATGGCTGCATCTTTCCGGGTCAACTTTATTTCTGAATGAAAACAGCTGTGAAGCCTGTCTCCGTGCGATGGAATTGACCCGGACTCAAAATGGTCGCATCAGCCTTGATCCGAACCTGCGCCTTGAACTCATGCCCCTCGACCAGGCTTGTCTTGTATTGTCACCCTTCATCGCTGCAGCAGACCTGGTATTACCTACACTAGGAGAGATGTTGGCCATTACCGGTCAGGAAGACGTACCCACAGCACTGCAGACTTTAGGTTTGAAAAAAGAGGCAATTACCGTGGTTAAGCAGGGCTCTCAGGGCTGTTCGATATATTCTGCTGATCAAAAATTGGATATCCCCGGTTTTACTGTGGAGGAAATCGATCCAACTGGTGCTGGAGACTGTTTCTCCGCTGCTTTCATTACCGGTTTACAGGCAGGTTGGCCTCTGGAAAAAGTGGGCAGGTTTGCCAATGCTGCTGGTGCCCTTGCTGTCACCCGCATGGGACCCATGGAAGGTGCGCCTACCAGTACCCAGGTTACCGCATTGATTGAAAGTGCAAAATCCGGTTATCAACAGTTTTAATAAGATCCATCATGAAAAAATATGACCTGATTGTGCCTGGTGAACTCAACCCGGATTTGATTATCACGGATCCTGACCTTACACCTCGTTTTGGACAGGCGGAAATCCTGGTGCAAGACGCAGATTTAACCCCTGGTTCATCATCGGTAATTTTTGCCTGTGGCGCAGCGCGTTTAGGTCTTAAGGTCGCTTTTGTGGGAGTTGTGGGGAAGGATATGTTTGGATCGTTCATGCTCGATGCTTTGACCACTCGTGGTGTGGATACCTCCCATATCATCATTGATCCTGATCAAAAAACCGGTCTCACCGTCATCTTAAACCGGATTGCTGACCGCGCCATGCTCACCCACCTGGGTGCCATTAACGCTTTGCGAGCCGAACAAATCCCTGACGACCTGCTTTCTCAAGCTCGGCACCTGCATCTTGCCAGCTACTTTTTGCAAACCAACCTGCAGCCAAATGTCCCACAACTCTTTCGCCGGGCGCGAAGCCTGGGTTTAACCACTTCCATGGACACGAATTGGGATCCGGATGAGTGCTGGGCCGGGGTACAAGATCTCCTGCCTTTGACGAATGTCTTTTTACCCAATGACAACGAAGCTTATGCTTTAACGGATGAGAGCAACGTGCAAGACGCGGCAAGAAAGCTGGTGGATAATTCCGAAGTCGTCGCCGTGAAGCTGGGTTCTAAAGGCGCCATCGCCATGACCTGTGATGCCCAGTATCAGGCTCCAGCTATCCCGGTTCGAGTGGTAGATACCGTTGGAGCTGGGGATACCTTCGATGCTGGTTTTATCTATGGCTACCTCCAGGGCTGGTCACTGGATAAAGCCTTGAAATTAGGCGTTGCCTGTGGTTCTCTTTCCACTCAAAAACCTGGTGGTCTGGAAGGTCAACCCACTTTGGAGGAAACCTTGCCATACTTGTAGCATAACAATTTGTATTGATCTACTCAAATTTCTTTTTACCAGGCTCTTCTCCCATCCACGGAGCATTAGAAAATGGCCTACCTTGATGAAATATTATCTGCCCATAAACGTGGCGAAAGCAAAGGAATCACCTCCATTTGTTCCGCCCATCCCACAGTGATCGAGACAGCTTTTTCGCATGCTTGTATTCACAATACGCCGCTATTAATTGAATCAACCTGCAATCAGGTTAACCAGTATGGGGGGTATACCGGGATGACCCCTCTCGGTTTTTTCCGGTATATACGAAAGGTAGCAGATCTATATAAATATCCACAGCAAAATCTGATCCTTGGTGGAGATCACTTAGGCCCTGAAGTCTGGCAGTCAGAGCCAGCTGAGAAGGCAATGGATAAAGCCCGAGTCCTGATTCGGGATTACGTACATGCTGGTTATCTCAAAATTCACCTCGATGCCAGTATGAGGCTGGGAGACGATTCTGATAAGCAGTTACAGATAGCAAAAGCCGCCGAACGCGCGGCTGAACTCGCCAGGGTTGCTGAAGATACCTTCCGCAGGCGGGGTGGTGGCGAGGCGCCTCGTTATGTGATCGGAACCGAAGTGCCTGTTCCCGGTGGCGCCAGGGAGGAAGAGACTTCCCTGCAGCCAACCCGTGTGTCCGATGCGGAGGAAACCCTTCAAACGACCCGCCAGGCTTTTTATAATCGTGGTTTGGAATCTGCATGGGTCCGTGTCATCGCTCTGGTAGTGCAGCCTGGAGTGGAATTTGGTCACGATTTCATCATCGATTATGACCCCGTTGCTGCCCAGTCTCTATCGCGATTTATAGAAAACAGAGATTTGGTCTATGAAGCCCATTCAACCGATTATCAGACCTCAGCTGCCCTTCACCAGATGGTGCGAGACCACTTTGCTGTCCTCAAAGTTGGTCCAGCCTTAACCTTTGCTTATCGTGAGGCCGTGTTTGCTCTTGCAATGATGGAAGCGATTCTGGTTCCAGAGCCTGAACGATCAAACCTGATTGAAGTTGTAGACCAGGTGATGGTCGCGAATCCCAATCACTGGCGGAAATATTATCAGGGCGATCTATCTCAACAGCGTTATGCCAGGTTCTACAGCTATAGCGATCGCTGTCGTTATTATTGGACTCATCCCACCCTTCAGGCTGCCTTCAAGAGACTCTTAAAAAACTTACAAGATCATCCCGTACCGCTATCTTTGCTCAGCCAGTATTTGCCCCTTCAGTATATGCGAATTCGCCTGGGTATATTTAAACGTGATCCCCATGAAATCATTAAGGATAAAATCGTAGAAGTGCTGGGAGATTACCACAGCGCTACAACAAGATAGTAACATGTCTATCCACCCTGAATAGTATGTCGTAACTCGAGCTTCAAGGACTTTAGCAATCGATCGATGTTGCCGTGTTTCTATGCGTTATGTAGGCCGAATGAAGCTTTCCCTTTAATCTATCAATTAATTGCGGGTGCTTGAAGGTTATATCTAATCTTTGGTTATTTTGTCATAGATCTCCTAAAGGACTTACTTTAAAGAGCAAGTTTGTCACTAAATCGAGTTAGCATTAGTATGGTTATCTAGTCATTCAGGATTTTATTACTGGAAGTGAAAGCATGTTGAAAATGTGGTAAAAATGGGGGTTATGGATAGCTAATCTCTTCTAAAATCCCATCTGATATGTGATTTATAGATGGATGTTATTTTATTACCGTATACAGATCCTATTAGGGATGTGAAGCAGTGTGTTTTTGTTAAAGGTATTGACGATCGCAAAACGAGAATCTTTTAATAGTGAAGTAGTATATGTGTGATATGTGCATGAAGCACGGTGCTGGAGGAAAATAGTACTTGAATGCCGAACAGTACTCCAACACCATCGTGGAAAAATATAACCTCCGTGATTTCCACATGGAGCAATACAAGAATTTCGAACAGATGTCAGTGCGAAAATTTTTTGGTATGAATGCCGTTGGTTTGGGGTATAAACTCCGCATACCAATTATTGGACGGATCATCAAATCGACCACGGAAAGGATGCTTCACAGCACCAAGGCTCCTTTAAATCCTTTTAAACCCGAAGGGCATATTGGCCAGGTGGTTCCATTAGAAGATGGCATTGCCATCCTCCAGCATTGTGCTGCAGAACCGATTATTGAGAAGAACTGCATGTGCCGTTATATGACTCGCGGCGAGGAAGAAGCATGTTGTATTAACTTCGGGGTGATGTCAGAGATTATCGATCAGTTACCGCGCTTCATACCAGAAAAGGATAAATACTTCCTAACCAGGAAAGAAGCCATTCATAGGTTCACTCGCCACAATAAGAAAGGATATATTGGCACAATTTGGTTTGTCCCTTTCCATATATCAACAATTTGTGTTCCTGCAAGATGCCTGAGTGTGCTGGTTTACGCCCGAGACTCGATTTTGGGATCCAGTCGATTTACAAGGCGGAATACATAATTGGACGCAATCCAGAAAATTGCGATAACTGTGGTGCTTGTGTCTTGAGGTGCCCATTTGGAGCTATCTCCCAAACAGACAAGGGCGTCGTTGTTGACGTCGACAAGTGCTTTGGATGTGGGGTCTGCCGGCATGTTTGCACAAAGAATGCTTTATTCCTGATCCCCCGAGATAAACACCCGCTAGTGAAAGGCAGGTATTAACTATGGGGATTTGGAAAAGGAAGACCAAAATAAAAATAAACTATACCTTATGCGGGGATGGGATTGGTGTAGACCCCAGGACGTGTAAGAAATGCTTGGTTATCTGCGATCCAGCGGTATTCCTGTTACACCAATCCTTTGATGCTGAACAAACCGATGAATACGATCCAGACAAATGGCGCATAACGCCGCTTTGGCTTTCTCTTTGCACAAAGTGTAATAAATGCGTGGAAATTTGTCCTGAAAATGCCATCACAATATCATAAAAGATATGAAGAATACACAAAATAAACCTTATTACGAAAACAATTTTAAGAACTGTCTGGTGATCGGTGGGGCAGGGATGCTTGGGTACGCTATCGCCGAACAACTCCATGCGGAAGGAAAAGTCGTCCGAATTCTAGACATCCAACCTGTTCATGAGGATCGTTTTGAGAGCATTGTGGGGGATATCCGTAATATTGAGGACATACGACGAGCCATAAAAAGTGTAGATATCGTATTTCAATGTGCGGCTGCGGTATGGGATCCAAAACTGCCTGAGAGTCTATATACTGAAGTGAATGTGCAGGGTAATCAGAATGTTATCCAGGCTTGTATCGAACAGGGAATTCATAAGTTGATCTATACCAGCACGATTGATGTTGTCGTTAACGGGGCGAAACCTATTACAGATGGGAATGAATACCTCCCATATCCTGACCCATTACCCAAGGATCCTTACTGCCGTACCAAAATTATTGCCGAAAAGATGATGATCCAGGCCAATAGCGATAAATTAAAGATTTGTTGTCTGCGACCAGCTGGAATTTATGGTCCTCGTGATCGCTATCACTTACCGAATATCATTCACGCTGCAAAACAATCGTTAAATTTCAGGCTTGGAGATGGTTCTGCCCGATTTAGCCATATTTTCTCAGAGAATGCCGCCCATGCTCACATCCTGGCTGCGAAACACCTTGGTGAGAATTCACCTCTTCATGGCAATTGTTACTTTGTTTCAGATCCTGCAACCAATGGGAACCTGTTCGATTTCATGGAACCATTCCTGGTAGAGTTGGGATATAAACCACCTAAGTTACGGATTCCTTGTCCCGTGGCATATGCTATGAGTTGGATATCCGAAAAGATCAATCCCCAATCCATCTTTACGACCTTCTCCGTTATTCAGACCTGCCTGGACCATACCTATAGCAGCGCGAAAGCAGAAGCCGATTTCGGGTATGAGCCGATTGTGGGCAAAGAAGAGGCTTTTCGAAAGACAGTTGAATGGTTTAGGAATCGATCAAAGAACCTAACTTTTTAATCCCTTCTTCTATCTCCTGGCTGGTAAGCGCGCAGAAAGGCAAACGCAAGAATGAATCCCCCGAATTGTCGCTGTAAAATCCATTCCCATCGCTGAGCCTGACACCTGAATTTAAGGCATTAGACCTTAAGCGTGAGCCATCTATTCCAGCTGATAGATCCACCCCCACGAAAAATCCACCTTCAGGTTCGGTCCGCTTTGCTTTTGGAAGGTAATTGTCAAGGGCACTTAGCAGGGTTTTTAGCCTTGGACGGTACAGGTCTTTCAATCGATCGATGTTTGGTTCCAACCACCCTCGCTGGCAATATTCAGAAACAATTCCCTGGCTTAACATGTTTGGAGTGATATAAGTGTCCTCCGCCAATTTAGTGACCTTCGTTAACACATGTTTCGGCCCCACCAGGTAGCCAACACGAATTCCTGGACTAAGCACTTTGCTGAAAGAAGAGAAGAAGAGCACTTTCTCTGATCCCATGGAGAAAATAGCAGGGATCTCATCGCCCGAGTACCTTAATTCACGGTAGGGGTTGTCTTCAAAAATCCAGAAATCGTTTGCTTCAGCAAGTTCTACCAACTTCTCTCTTTTTCTTTTTGAAGTGGAGATTCCTGTGGGATTTTGGTAATCAGGAATGATGTAAAAGAATTTTGGTTTCTTTTCTCTGATCATTCTCTCGAGGGCTTCTATGTTAAAGCCGTCTTCTTCGAGTGGTACGCCATGGACACATAATCCCATCTTTCTAAATGCCGTAATGGCACGATCGTAAGATGGCTTCTCAACGAAAATATTAGCCCCTGTTTTTGCGAGAATTTCAGCTGAAAAAATTTGAAGTTGCAAGGAGCCGTTGCTTAGCAGGATATTTTCTGGAGATACATGGTACTTCTGCCCCAACCACTCCCGCAGAGGCAGGTATCCTGAAGCAGGTTGATATTGCAGGACAGTTGAACTATGATGTTCTAAAACTGCAAAGGCACATTCCTGGAGCTGCTTGGTAGGGAATGCTTCTGCAGGGGGTACGCCTCGGGTGAAATTTATGATTCTATCAACGTTGCTCATGTGATTTTTTATCACTCCTTAGAACACTGAAGGGGAAAAAGGATTATCGTTTTAGGTACTCATTGTAAAGTATTTGTATAGCGCGTTTTTCTTCTATGGACGAGACAATGTAAGTCTTCCTTCGACTTGAATGCTCCTGGTAGAAGACTTTAATACCATTTTTTCCCAACAAATTATCGTCTTTGTTTCCAATTATTGACTCTGAGGTACCAATAAGTGATATCCAGGATTGGTTGCCAATTGTTTTTAATATGAATTCTCCCAGTGCTTCCTTCGCTTCGAACAACTCCTGGGATTTTTCTTTAGGGGCACCCAGGATTAAAAAACCACTATCCTCATCCACAAGGCTCATTATCAGGCTGTTTTTTTCCATTGATGCCCGTTTCTCCAACCCAAGGATATCTTCTTCCAGAACTAGGGTCTCCATCGGTCCCATCGTGGCAATGCCTACCACAGGGAACTCATCCCTGTCAGATGAAATGATCGTGCCAGGATTAGTAGTAAACGTTGAGCGTACTTCAATGGGTATGTCGCCATCCTTACCCTTCTGGACAGCACGGGGATGTATGACTCCAGCGCCATAACGAGCCATTTCCAACATTGACTCATAATTTATGTGGTTTAGAAAATCCGCCTCGGGCACGACTCTGGGATCCGCCTTAGCTACACCGTCAACATCTGTGAAGATATCAACCCGGTCAGCTCTTAAAACAACCCCAAGTGCTACCCCGGAAGTGTCACTTCCCCCACGACCCAGTGTAGTAAAATCACCAAGATCACGTATCACCCCCTGGCAACCTGCAACCACGGGTACTTCCCCAGCATCAAGATGTCTTAGTAATATTGATGGGTTGATTTCGAGTATCTCAGCTTCACTGTGGTTGTTGTTTGTATAGATTCCTGCTTGGGCACCGGTCAGACCTACCGCTGGGATTCCATGCTGTTTTAATTGGTGCGCCATCAACGCGGCAGATAGAATTTCACCACAGGCAAAGACCATATCATAATCTCTTTTATGCAAAAAACCACCGTCACGTCGCAGTAAATCTAAAAGGGTGTCTGTGGCGTAAGGATCTCCATGTCTTCCCATTGCTGAAACGACAATAGCAACCTTGTAACCATTCTCACGTGCTCGATATACATGGTCAAGCACCTTTAATCGCCGATCTTGCGTGGAGACCGATGTCCCCCCAAATTTCTGGACCAGGATTTTCGGGGTTCTCATTGTTCTTACACTTCTTCTGCAGATCCCATGTACTTTCCCGCCCAGGTTTTCTCATCCACAAGCTCTTTTTCCACTAATACTTCAGCGATTTGAACTGCGTTCAGCGCTGCTCCCTTACGGATATTATCAGACACGATCCATAAATTTAAACCGTTTTCGATCGAAAAATCTTCACGGATACGACCAACATAAGTAGCGTCTTTATGGGCAGCATGGATTGGCATCGGGTACTGAGAATTAATCGGGTCATCAACTACCTCAACACCTGGCGCATTTTCTAGTAGTTCTCGTGCTTTCTCTGGTGTCAATTTCTTCTCCGTCTCGATGTTGACCGCCTCGGAATGACTGTAAAATACAGGAACCCGTGCAGCAGTCGCTGTCACCCTGATGGAATTATCCCCTAAAATCTTCCGGGTTTCATTGACCATCTTCCATTCTTCCTTCGTGTAAGCACCATCTTCAAAGACGTCGATATGTGGGATGACATTAAAGGCTAGTTGATGAGAAAATTTCTCTACCGTTGGTTTTTTACCTGCAAGCACTTCGCGAGTCTGTTGTTCTAATTCATCATATGCCGCTTTTCCTGCCCCTGATGCAGCTTGATAGGTGGAAACAACAATCCGCTTGATCCGTGCATAATCATGCAGTGGTTTTAATGCCACCACCATCTGTATTGTGGAGCAGTTAGGATTTCCTATGATCCCTTTATGCCACCTCAAATCGTTTGGATTAACCTCCGGGACCACCAACGGGCAGTTTGGGTCCATCCGCCAGGCTGAACTGTTGTCCACAACCACAGCACCTTTTTCAACTGCTAATGGTGCCAGTTTTTTACTTGCTGCCGCGCCAGCAGAGAATATCGCGATATCAACCCCAGCAAAATTCTCTGCATTTGCAGTCTTTGTGCGAACTTTGTCCCCTTGGAAATTTACTTCAATACCTTCAAATTCAGACATATCCAATGGACGTAATTCAGCGATAGGAAAGTTGCGAGCCTCTAATGTATTAATCATCTCGGTTCCAACCATCCCCAAAGCACCCACAACTGCAACATTCCATTTTTTCTTAGACAAATTTTTCGTCACCATAAATATATTCTCCATTATACTTTTTGCGTAAACAAAGCGATAGCCTCACTATTTATTGGCAATATGCTTCAACTTGATAGGAGAAATGGGTGGTCGCACACTCTGGATACCAAGTTCATCAACTGGATATCCTGTATGGTTTGAAATCAACATTGCAGCATTCATCATGCAATATCGCCCTTGGCAGCTTCCCATACCCATTCGTGTCCTCAGTTTAACGCCATAGAGATCACGAGCGCCCTCCTCCAGACTTCGCCGGATGTCCCCCATCTTTACATTTTCACAGCGACAGATCAGGGTGTCATCATCTGTTAAATCAAGTAGTCCTTTCCTGATACGGTATCGGTGCCACAACCAGCGAGAAAAGCGCACCTCGCGTCGAACAGCACCAGCAAGTTTGTTCCTTCGCTGCTTTGCTTCCTCATCCGTTAGGAGATTAAGTTCTTCAAGCGCTGATATACCAGCCAAGGTACCTTGTAGATCGGCAAGAGGTTTTCCACCGACTCCGGTAATATCCCCTGCAATCATTACACCTGGCAAACTGGTTTGCATGCGTTCGTTGTGCCAGGGAACATTCGCACAGAGATTTGGGTCGAAAAAATGTTCGCAATCCAGGTGCAAGGTCAAGGCAATTGATGGGATAAAGCCATAGGCACAGCAAATACTATCTACGGCAATCTTTTTCTCCGTGCCAGGGATTGGATTACCATTGGCGTTGATTTTCCCGATGATCGCTCCATCTACGCCCTTTTCAGTGTTTCCTAGGGCACGAAAGACGGCGTGTTGGAACAAGATCGGGACGCGTTTGCTGGCTAAAATTCTCGCGCTATGGAGAGCCTCCCTCAACCTGCTTGGTAATCCTCCCAAAGCCCCAGGCAGGTAACTCATACCATCAAATATGCCACTCGTGTCAAGTAGTGAAACTACTTCAGCACCCTCTTCCACCAACGAAGCCGCAACAACCATCTGCAGGGGTCCAGTTCCACAAACAAGGATTCTTTTTCCGGGAAGAAGTCCTTGCTTTTTAAGCATCATCTGTACTGCGCCCGGGGTCATCACCCCGGGCAGCTCCCAACCTGGGAAAGGTAAAGGTCGATCATAGACACCTGGAGCCAGGATGATTAATTTCGCATGGATGGAAATGTTTTGGTCTTTGGGATGTTGCGCATAAATACTAAACGGGTGATTTTCAACCGATTTAGCTGCGAGGACATCGTCCTGGGAACACTTTTTTGATTCCTGGAAAATGCCCCAAACTTCAGCCTGATCTATTATTTCTGCCTGGCTGCTTTCTAACCGATTTGCTCGTGTCTGGAACTCTTGGATATTTACCCGGTCAATGGCTGTATATTTACCGTTAAAACTGTCCGGCAAGGATTTGTAGAAATGGCCTCCTAAGGTTGGCGCGTTGTCAACCAGAAGAACGGATGCACCTCCTTCAGCGGCTATGGCTGCTGCAGAGAACCCGGCAGGTCCTCCCCCAATGACAGCGATATCGCAGAATTTCTCAGTCATGTGTGGGTCTCTACTTTCATCCCTGGTTCAGCAAATGTCTTACAAGCTTGGCAGTTTGGTTGGTGGTTAATGGTGACCAGGCATTGTTGACAAACCCCCATATTGCAGTATACACGACTGGGAGAATATCCATTTTCAAATTCAAATAAAGATCGGATACCTGCAGCTAGCATTGCAGTTGCCACAGTTTCCCCCTGGTATGCTTCAATGACCTGTCCATCAACATCGATCTCGAAAGGCTGACCCCTTTTAATCCGTGCCAAGCGAGAAGGTTTCATAGTTGGACCTCGGCATTGTAAAAACGTTCAAGTGAGAAGATCGGTAAAAATTCGGTGTGACCATCATTATTGATCAGCGATGTTATCATTTCTGCAGTGATGGCGGACATTGCCAACCCATCTCCTCCGAAACCGGCAGCCTGTATGAATCCGAGTAGTGTTGGTGTTCGTCCGATGATTGGGTAGCCATCCGGCGTGATCGGGCGTAAACCCGCATAAGATCTTAACAGACGCGTGTTCGCAAGAGAGGGGGCTAATTCAAGCAATTGGTTAACCAATTCGCTGATACCACTATAGGTGCTTCTGCAATCAAAACCCGCTGGTTCTCTTGTACTGCCAACAATAAAGTTGCCATGATCAACTTGTACTAACGTAATGCCCACCGAGCGCTTCGGAGCGGCATCAGTTGTATTTTGTTCAAGTTTTGTTTTGCTTAAGAGGTATTTCGCTGCAATTAGAGTGCCTTGCATCATTTTAGGCATTCGTTCAGTCACTAGCAGCTCACCTTTAAGTGGGGTGATTGGCAAGTTTATTTCCGCCATTTTGGCGATTCTGGGTGCCCAAACACCGGTTGCATTGATGACCGTATCGGTCAAAACCCGACCAGCGTCCGTATTTACAGCTTGAATTCTCTCTCCAACCGTTTCTATCCCCAGCACCTCCGTGAATGTGACGAATTTTGCTCCAAGGAGTTTAGCTTCGTTGGCACACGCCACGATCAATTCCAATGGATTAATCTGTGCATCGTTAGGTGAGTAGGAGCCACCAATCACAGTGTCTCCCAAAATCGGCATCAGGTCTCGTGCTTGTTGCCCATCTAGAAGTTCAACTTCTAGTCCTAAATTTTGTAAATTGCTATTCATCTCACAGATTAAATCCATCTCATCAGGAGTGTTTGCCGCTAACAAGCTACCCGTATGTTTATATTCAAATCGGTGTTCAAGCTGCTCGTAAAGAAGATCTAAAAGGTGAAGGCTTTGATTGGCAATTTTGAGTTTATTCGCAGATGTTTTTGTCTGGAGTAGGGCCGCCGCAGCCGCTGCGCTGGTTGTCCCCATTCCGATATCATGACGCTCTAACAACAGGACATCACAATGTGCCTGGGCTAAGTAGAAAGCGATCACAGTACCAATGACCCCGCCTCCTATAATGACAACATCAGCTTTATCGGGAAGTTGTTGTTGTGGAAATGACAACGGTTTAATCATTTTTTGAGTCTTCTATTGTTAAGAATTTACTCTTAGCATTTTTTGAAGGACAATTAAGTTGCAAAAGCCCATATGTTTGCTATAATAGCAATATCGATAGTATAATAAGCAACTATAAAATTGTCAAATGATTTTATTATTCGATAATTTTGGGAGAGAAGGAGGTAAATTTTGGGATCACAACATGACAGAAATTTCCTAAAAACCCTAGCAAGAGGGTTCCAGGTTTTGGCATCATTTACTCCTGAAAAAGTTGAAGCATCTTTGACGGAAATTGCTGACGTATTGGGGGTTGATGCTAGTACCGCTAGCCGTTTTGCTTATACTCTTGAAGAGTTGGGATATTTGGATAGGGATCCGGAAACAAAACTTTATCGAATTTCTCCCCAAATATATGCCCTGACCGTATCACTTTCGGGACCACGAAACATACGCAAAGTTAGTCTTCCCTATATGGAAAGTTTGCGTGATATTACTGGAGAGACCGTTGTGTTGGGGGTGCGCGATGGGACCGAAGTGGTTGTCATTGAGGTAGTAGAAACAAAACAAGCGCTGGTTCCTAGAGGATGGATAGGAGGTCGAGTGCCCGTTTATTGCAGTGCCCTTGGTAAAGCAACCTTAATTCATCTGGCAAAGAAAGACTTGATGAACTTGATTGACAATATGAAAATCATCCCCTATACACAACACACGATTGTAAATCGTATGAACTTGTTAAATGAAATCGACCTGACCCGCCAGCGTGGATGGTCAATAAATCAGGAAGAATACACCTATGGCGTTGTATCAGTTGGTGCTCCGATTTTTTCTGGCAGGGGTGTGCCTGCTGGTGCTATCTGCGTTGACGTCCCCACGGCACGCATCCAAGATGATCATATCATCCAACAAATTGCTTCCCAAGTCGTAGATACTGCGAAAGAGATTTCGGATGTTGGCAGTTATAACCAACTAGAGTGATAATTTGCTTAGAATGTCAGGCCTGGGATAGTTTATGCGAATTCTAAACCGGTGAATTCTAGTGTGATTATTTCTTCAAAAATAGATAGATTGGGGGAACTCGATTGGAAATATATTACGCTGCTTGACAATTTTGCGTTTGCTGTATACAATAATTACATTGCTGTATGAGCAAGCATGAAGGATTGAATGTGGAATCAAAGCAATTCTGAAAACCCTTTTTCTCTTCAATGAAGATTCTATCTACTGCAGGAGGTTTGTTTATAAGTCAATGCAAAACAATTTATCCCATTTCCACTCTATAAATTAAAAATAGTTTTAGGTTCGAGGAGAAAATAATGAACAAAAAAATTCCCTTGCTATTCGTCATTTTGTTGTTCGTCTTCAGTTTAGCATTTAGTGCTTGTGCTGGGGCAGCAACAGAAGAGGTTCCTACTTCACCAGCGGAAGAGGAAGCCGCACCCGTGGAGGAAGAAGAAGTTGTTGCTGTAGAACCAGAGGCAGAAGCTGAATTAGAACCCGTTTATATAGGAGCACTGCTGCCGCTATCCGAACCTGGTGCGCCTCAGGCTGGACAACTTATCTTGCGCGGCATCGAGCTGGCTGCCGAATATGTCAACGCAGAGTTGGGTGGCTCAGTGGACGGTCGTCCGGTAGAGATTGTAGTTGGGGATGATAAAGGGACACCTGAAGTCGGCGCCACAGAATATCGCCGTCTGGTTCAAGAGTATGGCATCATTGGAGCGACGGGCTGCTATCACAGCTCGGTTGGTTTAGCCACCATCGAGGTAGCCAAAGAACTGGGTGCCCCGGTCATAATGACCCAGGCGTCAAACAAAGACATCACTGCCACAGGATATCCCCAAGTATTCCGTACACACCTGATTGACCCTGTGCGTGCCATCGCTATGGTTGATTTTGCTAAGAGCCAGGGTTTTGAGAAAATCGCCTTCATCGCTGATAATACGGACTTTGGTGTTGGCCTCTCAGAAGCAACTGAAGCTGAGGCCAAAAAGGCTGGATTGGAATTCAAAAGCACCTTGTATGACAAAGCAGCTGTTGACCTGACGCCCGAATTACTTGAACTCCAAGCTTGGGGCCCAGACATCA
>CAZTJD010000001.1:4150-26500 GCA_964613985.1 uncultured Anaerolineales bacterium | reverse complement strand
ACTGCGGCAAACCAAACCCAGGACGAAGCTCAGCTGGTTTACACGTTCAACTACGTTCCTTAGAGATTATCGGTCTTCAGATCGTTCTAAAAGATAGATAGTCCACCTTATTACTTCCTGTGCCTGTTAACATAACAAAGGCAGGCACAGGGAGTATCCATTTCCATAAGAACAACAGGGTAGCAATTATTACCATATAGGAGGATTCCATGCGTAATAATATGTTTCGCGGTGTGACAACTGCAATGATTACGCCTTTCTTCTCAGATGGATCCGTAGATTTTGAGGGATTACGGAAAAATATCCAACATCAGCTTAATCACGGTGTCAACGGTTTACTACCTCTCGGCACTACAGGAGAGACACCTACCTTGACCGAAGATGAGAAGGAGCAAATTGTCTGCACCGTTGTCGAAGAGAAATTAAAATCTGGGGGGAAAACGCCCATATTGGTTGGGGTCGGAACAAACAATACCGGAAAAACAATCGAGAACGCAAAAAAAGCTAAAGTATGGGGCGCAGATGCACTTTTGGTAGTCACTCCATATTATAATAAACCTACCCAGGAAGGAATCATCGCCCACTTCCATGCAATTTGTGAGGCAATCGACCTGCCAATTGTCGTATATAATATTAAAGGCAGAACCGGAACGAATATTGAAACCAATACACTCAAACGTATTGCCCAAGATGAAAATATCATCGCTGTTAAAGAAGCATCAGGAGACATTCACCAAATGATGGAGGTCCTAGAAAAGGTCCCTGAAATTACTGTTTATTCGGGCGATGATGGGATGACATTTCCCCTGACATGTTTGGGAGGTCAGGGAGTAATATCTGTCGTCAGTAATTTGCTTCCAGGATTAGTCGTCGAGATGGTGGCAGAAGGTTTGGCAGGCAACCTTCCCCGTGCTCGTCAACTGCACTTCGAGTTATTGCCAATTTTCAAAGCAGCTTTCGTTGAGACGAATCCGGCTCCAATAAAATATGCGATGAGTCGGTCCGGTCTCTCAGGGGGGCCTTTACGCTTACCGTTGGTTGGAATAAGTGAATCAAGCAAGGAAATCATCGATTCTGTGTTAAAGAGATACTGATCGTTATTCAGGCACTGGTGTAACTAAGGAGCAGCGGATGAATATTACCCCACAACTTTTACTCAACTTTCTGATTGCTGGTGTAATGATCGGTACATTATATGCATTAATGGCCATGGGAATTACATTCATCTACAGCATCATGAAGATGATCAACTGGGCAATGGGTGAATTCTACATGATTGGCAGTTATACCCAATGGTTCCTGATATCTTTTCTTTTGGGAGGCAATTTGTGGTTCTTTGGGATCATTGGGAGTGTAATTGTTTTATTCATCGTTGGGCTGATTGTTCATTGGCTTTTGATCCGCCCCATGTTTTCCACAGGTATGGAACGCAAAGATGAGTATGGCACGGTCGTAACGATTGCTCTTTCCTTGTTCTTGCGTAACTTGGCGACTGTTCTTAGCGGTCCGAATACCCGATCGCCAGATGTAAACCTGGGACGGATCATGTTTGGTAGCCTACCCGTTAGCGGAAACCGCTTTGCTGCTTTTATTGGTTCGCTGGTCGTGATTGGTATTTTCTATGTGGTGCTGAATTACACCTGGCTTGGTCGGGCTTTTCGCGCCAGTTCCCAAAATCGTGTTGGTGTGCAGACTGCCGGAATCAATGTATTGCGGATTGACCAAATCGCTTTCGCACTAGGCGTTACACTTGCGGGTATTGCCGGTGCGCTATTAGCACCAGTATTTAACGTCTTCCCAGAAAATGGCGCTGTGACCACGATGAAAGGGTTTGAGATCATTATTATTGGTGGTATGGGATCGCTTCCGGGGGCAGCATTGGGCGGTTTGCTTTTGGGTATTATTGAAAGCTTAGGATCAGTCTTTATTGGTTCTGGTTTGCGTAATGTTTATGGCTTTATTTTCCTTATCCTGATTCTATTGATTAAACCTACAGGTCTGTTTGGAGAGAGGGAGCGCTTGAGTTGAGCGGAAATTCTCCCGTCCTTGGCATCCTTTTGCTGGATACAACTTTTCCTCGTATTCCCGGGGATGTGGGTAACGAGCTTTCTTACCCTTTTCCTGTGCGTTTCAGAACCGTGCCTCGTGCTACTGTACAGCGCGTAATTTTTGAGACGGACCCTATGCTTCTGGATTCATTCATCGATGCAGCTTTGGAATTAGCCAGTACCGGTGTTGCCGCGCTGACGAGTAGTTGTGGTTTTTTATCTCCTTACCAAAAAGAAATCGCAGCAGCTGTCAGTGTGCCTGTTTTCCTCTCATCATTGATGCAAGTCCCCATTGCATATGCCATGACACAACGACGAGTGGCAATTATTACAGCAAATTCCCAGAGGGTAACGCAACTCGTTCTTGAGAGCGCTGGTATTACCTCTGAAATACCTATTGTAATTACCGGTCTAGAAGATGTTCCTGCTTTTAGTAATCCCATCCTTAAAGATGGTGCGGTACTTGATCGTGCGCAGATTGAACACGAAATCGTTTTGCAATCTGATCGTTTAATACAAAAGCATTCTGATATTGGGACTTTCGTTTTTGAATGCCATAACTTGTCACCTTACGCTAAGGCAGTTCAGGAGGCTACTGGTATACCGGTTTTCGATATTATCGATTTTGCATGCTGGGTATTCAACACAGTGAATAAGAAGTCGTATCCTCATTGAGAGTTTCATTTTATGTTTGTATGGAGATATATATGGATCCAATTCTACGAACAGAAAAATTAAAAAAGCAGTTTGGTGGGCTGGTAGCGGTCAACGAAGTGGATTTCTCATTGGATCGAGGAGAAGTGCGGGGATTGATTGGCCCCAATGGGTCTGGGAAAACCACATTAATCAACTTGATAACAGGAGTCTATGTACCGACTTCGGGTAAAGTTACTTTCAGAGGTGATGATATTACCGGTTTAACACCAAACAAAATTACTCAGCGCGGCATATTACGCACTTTTCAGATCCCACGTCTTTTTGGAGATATGACTTTACTCGAAAATATGCTTATCCCTCGTTTTGCAGATTTCTCTTTGGACTATTGGTTACATTATGAAAAGGCTGTTGAACGAGCTGAAGAATTATTAGATATGGCGGGGATCATTCACCTTCGTGATGAACCTGCCAAGACATTGTCCGGCGGCCAAAAAGCCCTGCTGCAAATAGCCAGAGGTTTTATGGTAGATTATATTTCAATCTTCATGTTGGATGAGCCGTTTGCGGGGGTTAATATCATTGTGAAGGAAACCATCATAGATATAATCACGCGCATGGCTTCGGAAGGTGTGACATTCTTGTTGGTTAGTCATGAGATGATCTCTATTCGGCAGACCTGTCCGCGGGTAACTGTACTGGCAGAGGGTGCCATCATCGCAGAAGGACCGATGGAAGATGTCGCTTCACAAAAACATGTCATTGATGCCTATCTCGGAGGGTAGCATGAGTCTTTTACAGGTAAACGATATTACTGCCGGGTACCAGGAAGGAATTGATATTCTTAATGATATATCCCTTCAAGTACAACCCGAATCCGTGGTAATTATCATCGGGCCCAATGGCGCTGGGAAGTCAACTCTGCTAAAAACGATCTATGGGTTTTTAAAGCCACGTAATGGTGATATTATGTTTGATGGGAAAATGATCACAGGCAATCCTCCCCATGAAATCAAACATGTCGGGTTGAGTTATATTCCTCAGGAATTCAATATTTTTCCACAGCTCACCGTTGAAGAAAACCTGTTAATGGGAGCCTGGATCTTCAGACAAGATAAGCAGCGCCTTCAAAAGCAGCTGGATTACACTTACGGTATTTTCCCCGCTTTGAATAAATTCAAGCGGTCAAAAGCTAACACGTTGAGTGGTGGGCAATTACGTATGTTATCCATTGCTAAAGAGGTGATGACATCTCCACAACTCATGTTGGTTGATGAACCATCTTCCGGCTTGGCCCCCAAAATTGCTGCTGAGGCCTATGATTTCTTGATACAAACAAAAGAAGCACTAAAAGCTGCGATATTGTTGGTGGATCATAATATGGAGGCGGCACTGGAACTTGCTGATTATGTTTATGTAATGGATATGGGTAAAATTCGGGTTCATGGCCCGAAAAGTGAATTCGATCTGGCGCGGATTAAAGAGATTATCCAAGAGTGTCTGATGGGTGCATAGGAGTCAATTATGCGAGGTCTCGATAAATCTATGAAGGGTAACATCATTATTATTTTGCTTGTCATTTTGGGGATTGCTCTTGCTCCTTTAAAACTTACAGATTACTGGAAGCATGTCATGATCGTTGGAATGTACTATGTGATCATGGCTGCAAGCTGGAATTTATTAGCTGGATATACAGGCCAGTTCTCCCTTGCACATCAGACTTTTGCGGCTTTGGGTGGCTATGCTTCGGGCTTACTCATATACCACTTGAATGTACCAATTTGGGTTGGGTTCATTGCCGCAATATTGGTTACCTCCTTGACAGGGTTTTTATTAGGAATGTTGGTTTTACGGATGCGAGGAATTTATCTGGCTGTAGCGACTTGGGCTTTCTCAGAATCGTGTCGTCTTACCATTGCGGCCGCTTACAAGTTCACTCGTGGAGAACAAGGCCTTCACTTGCCTGCCTTATTTGATTCTCTATCTCCGATCCGATACTACTACCTTTTCTTGGGATTAATGATTGGTTTATTATTGTTGATGTACCTGGTCTTAAAATCCCCGATTGGCACCTTCATCCGGGCAATTAAAAATGATGAGCTGGCTGCCTCAGCCATGGGCGTTGATACCGTCAAGTGGAAACTTTTCATCATGACTTTTGCAAGCACGATTGCGGGAATAGCAGGATTCTTTTTTGCTCACTACATTGTCATCCTTTCGCCGGTTATTCTTTCCTTCAATGAAATCGGTAAGATCGTAATCATGGTGGTGCTAGGTGGTTTGGGCACATTTGTTGGACCACTGATTGGTGCACCAGCAATTGTGATCATCTCTGAACTTACACGCGATTATGGTGCCTGGAATATGGTCTTCTATTCGCTGGTGGTGATCATCATCATTCGCATGTATCGAGAAGGATTGGTTAAGTTGATCCAGCAAGGCGTAAAAAGGATCGCTGCATTACGAAGCCATGATCCCACGTAGTGATACAGGAAAAAATCTGGCTGAAATCGTTAATGAACGACCATTTCCAGAGTTTGAAGGATGGTGGGAACTGGGGAGTGAATTTGTCAGATTCATGTCCAGTGCGATCATTAAAATCTGGTATGACTTATTAGAGTCAGAAGGAGATCTCCAATATGTTCATGACCTTGTAGGTAAATACCTGCATCTGGTCTATAAGAGAAAACCACGTCCAGATCTTGTTAGCAATTTTGTAAGTGACAATTGTCCAAAGGTGATCCATTCGGGGGAGTTTGATGCCTTATCTTATGCATTTTACCGTTCTGTTTTTGAGTTTCTAGCGGAAACGCACGAGGGTGATGAGGCAGCTTTAGTTTCTGAACGACGTAATTTTACGATCCGTGTTGGGAAGTTATTTTTCAATTCCATTTACAATCACCTCCAATTGAACTTACCCCCTGATCTACGAAAACAAGAAGAATTCAACCTTCTCAAGTATAACCTGAACAGGGTAGGGGAATTTTTGCTGGCACAGGGCTACCTGCGGGGTCACTGTGAATTTACTTTTTCGCTTGATGTCAAGTACAACGAAAGACGAATTACTCAAACCTCAAGAGATTTTCTCCAGAACTTAATCCATAAGAAAATTGGTTACGCACTGTATATCATGGGGTATCCAGTTATCCTTCCGTCAGCGGTTTATCTTTACCAGCTTTTTGGGGAAGCACAGCACCATTCTTCTCGGACGATCGAAGAATTATTCGAACGAATAGGATACAAAGCTAGTGAAGCGGATGACTTCAACCCATCCAACTACCCCTCGGATAGAGTTGTGGAGTTGTGGTCGATCTCTAGGTGAAAAAAGCAGGGCAATTATTACCTAGGACTGTACTATTTCACCAAGGTTATCCTCATAAAAAATCGTCTTTCGCATGTACGGAGTTTACCTTCACCTGGATGGTTTTCTCCAGGTACAGCACCGTATTTCCTCATATCTGCTGTTGTATATTTACTCAATCAGCAGCCGGATTGTCTAAATCCTGCTTAACCCTTTCACTACGATATTAATTGAACTATGTCTCATGATATGCAAAACTTATTTCGCCCCGCCTCTACCATGTCGCAACGCATTTACCATTGGTAGCTTGCAATTCATTATCGGTAGTCAAAGCTTAAAAACATTACCGGTATAATATGCCAAACCGCAAAAAATTCCCCTATTCAATATTCATAGGATGTTGGACGATAATTATTCTGTTCGCCTGATGAATTAATTGGATAACTGTAGATTTTCGAGGTATAAAATGCTTATAATATATTAAACAATCTTTACGTGAAGTATTTACCACTCGAGGAAACAGGTATTGTTAGATGCTAAGACTTTGTGTTTTTGCACTTGAAATAATTACTAAATTTCATAGGTTTGGAAAGGAAAAAAACCTGCCATGGATATAAAAGAACTCATTGCTCAAATGACCCTGGAAGAAAAAGCGTCCTTGTGTTCAGGCAAAAATTTTTGGTATCTAAAAGGAATTGAACGATTGGGGATACCCTCCGTCATGGTTACTGATGGACCTCACGGTCTGCGAAAACAAGCTGGGGATAGTGAACAGATTGGCCTCACAGATACTGTTCCGGCGACTTGTTTTCCCACTGCCTCCGCATTGGCTGCAACCTGGAACCGCGACCTGATCTATGAAGTCGGAGCTGCCCTTGGTGAAGAATGCCGTCAGGAGAAAGTCGGCGTGATCCTAGGTCCAGGAGCCAATATCAAGCGCTCTCCTTTGTGTGGTCGAAATTTTGAATATTTCTCAGAAGACCCCTACCTCTCAGGAGAAATTACGAAAAGCCACATTAATGGGGTCCAGAGTCAGGGTGTCGGTACTTCCCTAAAGCATTTTGCTGTGAATAACCAGGAATTTAGACGAATGACCATTAATGCCATCATCGATGAGCGTGCCCTTCGAGAAATTTACCTAGCTGGCTATGAGATCGCTGTTAAAGGATCCCAACCCTGGACTGTTATGTGTGCTTACAATAGACTCAATGGTACTTATTGTTGTGAGAACAAGAAATTGTTGACTGAGGTCCTCAAGGAAGAGTGGGGGCATGAAGGCTTGGTTGTCACGGATTGGGGAGCGATGAACCAACGCATCCCAGCACTTGCTTCGGGAACAGAACTGGAAATGCCAGGCATCAAGAATGGCAATGATCAGAGAATCGTTGCTGCAGTGCATGCAGGGGAACTAACTGAAGAAGTATTAGACCAGGCTGTAGCACGAATTCTCGCGCTGATATTTAAAGCCTATAAGACTCTATCTAAGGACTTTACCTATAATGCCGAAGCTCACCACGCCTTCGCCAGGAAGGTGGCTGGGGAAGGCGCTGTCCTCTTGAAGAATAAAGACGCAATTTTGCCCCTCCAGAAGCGTACCAGAGTTGCTCTTATCGGGAGATTTGCGAAGGAACCACGGTACCAGGGCGCGGGAAGCTCTCTTATGAACCCAAGTCGCCTTGATAATATCTATGACGAAGTCGTGAAGCTTGTGGGCGAAGAAAGCGTCTCCTACGCACCAGGATATACCGCTAAAGGTGACCAGGTGGAAGAATCATTGATCCAGGAAGCGCTTCAACTGGCGGAATCTGCCGATGTGGTGGTCATCTGTGCTGGTCTGACTGATTTATTCGAAGTCGAAGGTCTCGACCGCGACCATATGAATTTGCCCCCAAGCCACAACGCCTTAATCGAAGCCCTCGCCGCCGCGCATCCGCATGTGGTCGTTGTCTTGAGTAATGGCTCCCCAGTGGAAATGCCCTGGTTAGATCACGTACAAGGGATTTTAGAGGGATATTTGGGCGGGCAGGCAGGTGCAGGAGCGATTGCTGATATTCTCTATGGCGAGGTCAACCCTAGTGGAAAGCTGGCGGAGACTTTTCCGATCCATTTGGAGGATTACCCTTCCTATCACTATTTTCCAGGTGGTCCGGTAACGGTCGAGTACCGTGAAAGTATTTATGTTGGGTATCGTTATTATGACACCGTTGAGAAGGAAGTTCTTTTCCCCTTTGGTTTTGGTTTAAGCTATACCAACTTTGAGTATCATAATTTACATGTAGATAAACAGACTCTAAGCGAAGATGAAACCCTTACTATCAGCCTGAGCGTAAAGAATGTAGGCGATGTCCCTGGGAAAGAGATCGTCCAGCTTTATGTCCGTGATATAGAGTCATCCGTTTTTCGACCTTTCCAGGAGTTGAAGGGTTTTACCAAAGTGGACCTTGATCCAGGTGAAGAGAAGCCCGTGAACATCACTCTGGATCGACGTTCCTTTGCTTATTACAATACGGACCTAATGAATTGGCATGTTGAGTCGGGGGATTTTGAGATCCGGGTCGGTGCCTCTTCCCGAGATATTCGTCTTTCCACGGTGGTCCACGTGGAATCGATCAGCCCTGTTCCACCAAAACCTGAGCGGGACGCGCTGGAAACATATTATAAGTTTCCCAAGGATGCAATTTTTCGCAAGGAAGCTTTTGAAGCCCTCTGTGGGCATCCCATGCCAGAGAACGTGACTGCCCAAAAAGGAGACTATACTATCAATACACCCATCAGTGATTTGTGCGATTCCTTTATCGGTAGGCAGCTTACCAACCGCATGCAGAGGCAGATCAGTGAGATGGTCAAGGAGGATCCCGATAGTCCCACGGCTGTTCTAATGAATGCCATGATAAAAGAATCGCCTCTAAGGATCATGATGATGTTTGGTGGACTCACTCGCGACATGTTGGATGCATTGCTTCTCTTACTCAATGGCAAATATCTGCGCGGTCTGGTAGGGCTACTCAAGTGGATGTCTATCCAGAAATCAGGAGACAACTTCTGACAGATTCCCCTTATATAGTGCTGATTTTCTTTATGGTGCGGGTTTCAATTTGAGATATGTTATCATCTGGAATTCATCATCCAGTTGTTCAATATTTTCCCTGTAGTTATTTTGATTGATGTCCCAGTTATTTCTGTGTATTTCTCCAACTTTCCAGTACCTCCCCAACCCGTATGGCAGCATGCCCATCCCATAATTCAGGCATCACCCCAATATAATCAGTCTTAATTGCCTTATTAAATGCCGCCAGGATATTCTCTTTGTCCATGCCGGCTAGCTGATTGGTTCCTTTCTCGAGGGTAATTGGGCGTTCGGTGTTCTCTCGAATCGTGATACAGGGTACGGTCAACGCCGTCGTTTCCTCTTGGATACCGCCCGAATCGGTTAACACGCATTTTGCTCTCGCCATCAACCCTAAAAATGTCAAGTACCCCAATGGCTCTAATAATTGGATATGCTTTAATTGGATCCTGGCTTTCTCGATCTGTTGCTGTGTACGAGGATGTGCTGGGAAAATGACTGGTTGTTCTTTCCCAATTGTTTCCAGGGCTTCCATGATTTCAACTAGCACATCAAGTTCGTCGACATTAGCAGGTCGGTGCAATGTAACCATCACATAAGATCGGGGGTCTAGATCAAACCGGGTCCAGGGGTGGTTGTCCAGGGCTTTATCAAGATGGGTATGAAGGGTATCGATCATTGTGTTGCCTACAAAATGGATTTTCTCCTTGCTGATCCCTTCTTTCCCCAAGTTGACCTTGCCGCTCCGCTCTGTCACAAACAGAAGATCGCTTATGTGGTCCGTCAGGACGCGGTTGATCTCCTCAGGCATCTGTCGGTCATGCGAGCGAAGACCTGATTCTATGTGTGCCACGGGGATATGCAATTTTGCTGCCGTAAGTGCACATGCCAGAGTAGAGTTAACATCACCAGCGACCACCACCAGGCTCGGAGAGTGGTTTAAACAAACCTTCTCAAACTTTTCCATAACTCGTGCTGTCTGGATTGCGTGGGTTCCCGAGCCTACGTCCAGGTAAATATCCGGCCTGGGCATATTTAATTCATCGAAAAAGATCGCCGACATTTTTCGATCATAATGCTGACCGGTATGAACGAACAATTGGGCTATCCCGCGTCGGTGTAAATCATGAATCACCGGTGCCATCTTGATGAAATTGGGCCTTGCCCCGACAACACTACAAATCATAATCGTTATATGTGGTGAAATCGTGATCGCTAATTATAAATAGCGAATCTGACGCTTTACATTCCACACCTTTCCCATCGAATTTTTCCCTTCAATCATCCATTTAAAATCATTTCTTCCTTCACGCTGCGAATACTCTTTGCAATTTTGAATGTCGCCTGCGTTGTCAGCACTAAATCCTGGAAGGGAATAACCGTATTTGCACCGCCTTGTAGAGCATCGATGAAAGCCTTCAATTCAGCTTGGTGCCCCTTGTCCTGTTTCAATCTTGATTTATGTATTGTGGTTTTTCCTTCTCGTGTCAGTTTCAGCGACCTGAAATCATCCAGTTCGGCAGCCACACCACCCCCGAAGACGGTTACCTTTTCCTTTGGGAAAGTTTTATCACCATTCGCCATATACATGATCGTACCCACAGAACCGCCTTCAAACCGCACCATCACCACCACGTTGTCATCTCGGTATCGTCCCAGATTAGGAAGCGCCTGGGCATATACACTCAAAGGTTTGGCTCCAGTTAGGAACAGCAGGTAATCCATGAAGTGGCATAATTCGCCAATGATTCGCCCTCCGCCAACATCTGGATCATGCACCCAATGGTTTTTTGGGATAAATCCGGCATTCACCTGGTAATTAACCGCTAAGGGGTCCGCAACCTTTTCCAGAAATCCCTTCAAACGTACCGACAGTGGGGCAAATCGCCGGTTGAATCCAACCATTACCAATAATGGCTCTGTACCTCCTTCTTGCCTGGAGTAATAAGCTGCCTGCACAGCCTCCAATTCAGTCTCTGTTAGTGCTAGAGGTTTTTCTACAAAGACATGCTTGCCAGCTTCCAACCCTTGAACTGTTAAATTGGAATGGCTATCATGGCGGGTGGCAATCAGTACCACATCCAGGTCCTCATCGGTGAAAAGTGTCTCCACCTTCGAAGTACAATAGGTCGCTCCATATTTATCTGCCAGGTGACGAGCTGAGGGACCGCTGGTGTTACATACAGCTCGGAGTTCTGCTCTCCCAACCTTCTTCAACGCTGGCAATAACACCCCTTGGGCAAATGTCCCCGCCCCGATAAGCCCCACTTGGATCTTCTGCTTTCGAATTTTTGATACAGCACTATCAGCCTTCCCAGTAGTTTCCAACCGGATAACCACGGGATCGGGCTGGGTCGATAACAACTCATTCGCTTGTGGGTACCTAAGCACTACCCCCAAAGCATCCTCTGCTTCCCCTGTGATCAGTCTATACGCGCTCACAGCTTTGTCGATCTCAAATTGGTGGCTGATCATCGGCCCTAGCCGGATCTTCCCTTGTGCCAGTAGGTCTAGGAACGCTGACATATTACGATTTTCTGTCCAACGCACATAACCGATCGGGTAATCACGCCCCCCTTCTTCATATTCAGGGTCATATCTCCCCGGGCCGTAAGAACGGGATAGTCTCAGGTCCAACTCTTTATCGTAAAATAGACGGCGCGGCACATCCAAGCTCACCAACCCAACTGCTATGATCCGTCCTCGATCTCGGCAGACATCTGCCGCCAGTTCGATTGGTGCGTTAGATTTTGTCCCGGCTGTAATCAGGACCGCATCCACTCCGTTCCCGTTCGTCCAATGCTTGACCTGGTCTTTGAAATCGCCCTGACTAGTGACCGTACCATCGCAACCCAGGGTTTCTGCCAGCTCGCAACGCTTAGTGTTTGGGTCCATCCCCAAGACACGACAGCCATTGGCTTTTAGTAGTTGCACGGTTAACAATCCAAGCAGGCCAAGCCCAATCACCGCCAATGTTTCTCCCATTTCAGGTTCTGCCTGCCGGATTCCCTGGAGCGCTACTGCACCTAGCGTGGTAAACGCAGCTTCTTCAAAGGGTAGGATCCCCGTCACTCCTTCTGGGATATGAGTTACCAGGTTTTGGGGCACAAATACCACCTCCGCATGGTTGGCATATCCGCCTCCTCCGCATGCCACCCGGTCGCCAACCTGGAAATCCTTCACTCCTTCCCCAACTGCCATCACGGTCCCCGCGCAGGAATACCCAAGGGGTGTCAGGTTGTCCAGTCGGTTCATAACCTGTTCATATGTCGTAAACGGTCCAACCTGTTTGATTTTATCAATCACTTGAAGCACCTGGTCAGGTCGTTGCCTGGCTTTCTCTAGCAAGTTTGCTTGTGCCAGGTCGACCACCATCTTCTCGGTCCCTGCACTAATCAACGAAGCTGATACTGCCACCAAGATACCACCCGCTTTAAGCACAGGTTGAGGTACCTCGACGACGGTCAGCTCCCCGGTTTTGAAATTTTGGAGTACTTGTTTCATTTCATCAGCCTTAGTTTATTTGCCAGTTACAACTTTGGGGAGGCCTAAAAAAACCTTCGGTTTACCTAAAAACCAATTCTAAAAACCTGGAGATCACCTTATGGTGTGAATCCCACTGGCAATCTTGCCAGGAAAGCTGTTGGGTAGTGCGTAAGAAGCAGGGTGCCATCAGAAAATGATAAGAAAGAGGCGCATTGGACGTTGAGGACCTCTGGTTGAAATTGACTCTCATCCTATTACCTAAGGCGTTGTTTGGCTACGGTATTCGCAATCAGCTTATCTGTGCTTCCTTGCATAAGCAGGTAGTGTTTCGATAATCGTCCCTGTTGAAACCGGGGTAGAAGGGAAAATTCAACTGAAGAATACCCTCCCTCCACCATTCCGAGACGAGTTTTACGTGATTCAGCCTGGGTCTGGAACCATCATTTCTTTTGTTATGTTCATTAATTGCATTAACTTTCGAATTATACCAGCACACAAATAAGCAACCTATAGCTGAATGAATTATTTCCCCAGCACCATCCCTGCTGGATCGATCTCATGCAATATGCGTCGTTCCGTTTCTGTAGGCGGTTTGGTTATAGGCACCTTGGCAGGGATGAAAATCTCGAATTCGCTGTTCTCCTGTACATCTTCAACGGTCATCTTGGGATGTAGACTCAATAAAACCAGGCGCTTTAAGTCCTGGTCAAAGCCGTAAATCCCAAATTGGGTGATGACCCGGTAAGGTCCACAATCTGTTGGTAAACCCGCTTGCTCTCGCTCCCCAGGTCCTCCTAACCAGCCAGGTGTAGTAACAAAGTCAAGCTGCTTCATAAAGGTACGTTTGCTTTGGTTGCGCATAATGTACAATGTACGCCAACAAAAAGAACCGACATCATTAGCACCGCCAGATCCAGGCAGGCGTACTTTAGGCTTTTCCCAATCGCCAATTACTGTGGTGTTGATGTTGCCATACGCATCGATTGCTGCCGCTCCTAAAAACCCGTAGTCGATGTACCCGGACTGTGCCATAGACATCACATCGTGCATCGAGGAGGCCGCTACTGCCTTGTAAAAGGTGCGTGAATCGCCCACTGATATGGGTAGGACAGGCACCTGCGGGCCAATACCGCCTGCTTCAAAAATAATCAATATATTAGGCGCATGTGTTCGTTGAGCCAGCATGGTTGCGATCATTGGTAAGCCTGTGCCTACAAATACTGCCCGGTTATCTTCTAACATCCGGGAAGCAATGCAAGCTAATAATTCCGAAAGGGTATATTGTTTATCCATTGTCGGTTTCATGACCTATTCTGCGGTGGCTTTTGCGTTTGGCATCGGCACTTGAAGAAGTTCGATCTGTTTCAAATAATGAAGAAGCCGCACCCCACCAATTTTTTCCAAATAAGCTGCGAAGTCTTCCACATCAAAAACGTATTTTTCGAAATAAGCATTGGCCCCCGTTTCGGTCTTTGCCATCGTCATCCATTCCTGGATATGGGTTTCATCGAAGAAATAATGGTAAGGCATCAGGGTAGGATGGGCGCCGTAAGGTACCTCGCAGACTGCATCTACCACGTAGAAAGGGATCGCAGTTTGATCAGGCATACGCCGTACTTCTGCCTCATCGATAATTTCCTCTGTGGAGATGATAACCCGTCGGGCAGCTCGAGCCAGTTCGAAGTCTTCCACCAGGATGCCATCGATTTGAGCATTTCCGTATTTGTCGCAGCGGGGTACATGAAATAAAGCCACGTCCGGGTAAGCCGCTGGAACCAGCGTGATCGGCTTTCCACTCCACGGGTCACGGATGATTTTGGCGGAACTCTTTTTAAAAGTATCCGTTCCCATCAGGTTGCGGGTGGGGATAAAAGGGATTCCCATCATTCCAGCCAGGAAGCGCCATTGGTAACCACCATTCGAGATTTCAGCGACCACCTGCACCTGTCCCTGCTCTACTGCTCGCCTCCCCGCGGGCGAGAGGCCACGAAGCTCGTGCCCGAAAGCATAAGCACACTCTACCTTCCTGACACAGCCTGCCCCGATGAGAATGTCGATATCATGGACCGCTGTCTTCCCCGCAATTAACAACTCACGACGTCCTTGTCGGATGATTTCGTAAACAAGGGCCATGGGTACGCGAATGTGTCCAAAACCGCCGATGGCTAGGTAATCCCCATCATGGATGAATTGTGCCACAGCTTGTTGCACACTCATCCGTTTGTCGATCAGGCCGCGCGATTTGTTCTCACGAATCCAGGCACGGTTCTCGTCTGGGTCATGCCACCCTAATAATTCCCCTTGACCTTGAGCCAGAATATCGATCGTATCGGTCATGTTTACCTCCTGATTAGGGTCTCCTCCTTCGATCTAAGGTGTTTCAGCCCTTTGAGGCCAATGATCTACTGGGTTATGATGTAGATCATGCCTCAGCTTCGTAATAGATATAAATATATCGCAATTTTCATCAAAGCCTACCTTTTACTCGAAAGGCTAAATTAGTTCCTTTTTCTTCTCCTTGATGTAGGTATTCAACAACCATTGGTGTGCCAATCCAGGTTATTTGCGGTACAGTTGGATCTAGACCGAGGATACGAGCACTGATCTTGGGTCCTTCTTTTAATTTTATTATTCCGGTGAGATAGGGGGCTTCGCGGCCATAACCCTGCTCGATCATAAAGGTGGGAGCGATGTAAATTGAAGTGAAGGCAGCGATTGTGCCCTCCCCGCATAATTTGATCCATCCATTAACCTCTCCGTGACAGTGGGGGCAGATAGCTCGGGGAGGCAGATAAATTCCATCGCAAGTCACGCAGTGTGTGCCCATCAGTTTTTCCTCGGCGATGAATTGGAAGAAAGAGGCTGATGTGAAGGGTCGGGACGTCGTTTCGTTCATGTCTTATCTCCTTTCGTAGATGTGCACTACACAGGTGTTTCCAGTTGCACCAACATTGTGAGTTAATCCCAGGTGTGGGTCACCGGGAATCTGGCGTAGGTCTGCTTCTCCACGAAGCTGCTTCCAAATTTCAACTGCCTGTCCAACGCCAGATGCGCCGACTGGATGCCCCTTAGCCTTTAATCCGCCCGATGGATTGATGGGTTTGCTCCCATACCGACTGGTGATGCCTTCTGAGGCCATTTTGTATCCCTCGCCTGGAAGAAAGAAGCCTAAATCTTCGGTTGCGATAATTTCAGCGATGGTGAAGCAATCATGTACTTCAGCCACCTGAACATTTTCTGGGGATACCCCCGCCATCTGGTAAGCTTGAGAGCCAGCGTAATGTGCAGCAGTAAGGCTGGTCAAGTCAGCACGGTCATGGAGGGACATATCAGAAGCTTGACCGCTGCCGATAATATGGATGGGAGTGTCGGTGAACTCGGCAGCCCGTTCTGTTGCGACGAGTAACAACACAGCAGCGCCATCGGTGATGGGTGAGCAGTCGAACAAGCGCAGCGGCCAGGCGATCATTGGGTTGGCTTGATCATCATGCAGGAAATCATCGACCGATTTCCAGGTGGGTACCGGCCTCCCCTTTTTAACTGCTGATTTCTTCCTCCCTTCCATCCAATCTGGGATAGAAATTCCAAACTGTGCCTTGGGGTTAAGCGCTCCATTTTCATGGTTTTTTATAGCAACAGCCATCAGGTGTTCTGGTGTCATACCGTATTTCTGCATATAAGCTGTGGCGATGGCTGCGTAGAAACCAGGGAAGGTAAATCCAGCTGAGACTTCATAGGTAGTGTCACCAGCAGTTGCTAACGTATCGGTGACTTCGGAGGTGGGCAGGTTGGTCATTTTTTCCATCCCGCCGACCAGGACGACATCCACCATCCCTGAAGCGATAGCAATGAGGCCTTCCCTTATTGCTAAACCACTGCTTGCACAGGCGCCTTCCACTCGAGTCGCTGGTAGAGGCACCAACCCAACAGCATCAGCAAGTAAAGGGGCATTGTGGCCTTGGTTTTCAAACAGGTCACTGGAATAGTTGCCGATATAGATAGCCTCGATCGTTTTAGGATCGAATCCCCGATCAACCGAGGTATACAAATCTTGGTAAGCTTCTACGAATAAATCGCGTCCGTTTTTATCCTGGAAAGCACCAAAATTGCTGATCCCTGCACCGACTATGGCAACATCCCGACCCAACGGCTTCGCATCTCGCATTCTTATCTCCTTGGACTTATCATTGATCTCAAAAAGGCACATTCCTTGATGAGAAGCTTATCCTCAACTATTCTTAATCGCCTCATCACCTTCCATTTTGACACCTACAAGGTTTGGAAACAGTGGTTTTGCTTATTATATGTTCGATCTTCCACACCTTCCTTAGTTTTCTGTATGTGATTTTCTGATCATTCTCCGAGCACCTAAGTGCCCACCACAATACCGCCATCCACCCGTAATATTGCCCCATTGATGAAGCTGGCTTCCGAGGAAGCCAGGAAAAGGAAAGCATTTGCGATGTCTTCCGGCTGTCCCAGGCGACCTAAAGGAGTATGCCCTTTCATCCCTTCAAGAATCTTTTCTGGCATGGCTTTCACCATTTCGGTGGCAATGAAGCCGGGTGCAACGGCGTTGACTCGAATGTTTGAGCACCCCAATTCTCGTGCCCAGACCTTGGTCATACCCACCACTGCGGCCTTGGTGGCTACATAATTGGTTTGGCCGAAATTGCCATCCAGCCCCACTACAGAGGAGACATTGAGAATTACTCCACCGCCCTGCTTAATCATCACTGGGGCGACTGCTTGGGCACAATTAAACACGCCTTTGAGGTTGACGTTGATGACTAGGTCAAAATCGGTTTCAGACATCTGCTTGACGAGTTCTCCTTCTTTGATCTTGACAAACAACCCATCTCGTAGCACCCCAGCGTTGTTGATCAGCACGTCTATCCGCTCATGTTCTTCAGCCACATTGTCAACCCACGTTTGGACTGCCTGGCGGTCAGTCACGTCCACCTTGTAAAAATCGCCACCCAGTTCCCTGGCGACTTGCTGACCTGCTTCCTTGGATACGTCGCAGATTACCACCTTGGCACCTTCGCCAGCGAATTTTTTCGCGGTAGCCTTACCTATGCCTGCCGCACCCCCCGTGATTAAACAAATTTTCCCTTGGTATCTCATTCTTTAGCTCCTGATTCTGATTGGTTGGGTTTCGTTATAGAATGATTTGTACCTTTAATGGAGTAATTTCCTTATCGGAAACTGACCTTTCAAAACCGTGCCTGAGAATATTTAAAACCAGAGTTACTCGGATATGTTAAGCTCTTCTGTTGCGTATTCAATAAACCTCGAATCCCAGAACTGTTCTACAGTAATCAATGTATCGATATATCCTTTCTCCAAGGCCCATTCCTGGAAGCTGAGAATGCTATCAGGATTTATCGTGCCGTCGATATTAACCGATGGCCAGCAAGCTTCGAGCAAGAGTTCCCTATCCAACTCAAGGTATTTTTCTAGGATTTCGAGATTGCGATCGGTTTTCCCTTGATTATATTGGGCAACACTTTTTAGGTAGGCGACCATGAAGCGGTTTCCCAAATCAGGATCTCCTTCCAAGAGGGCGGATCCAAACCACACATGAGCATAGGTCGCATCTGGAACGAGATCTCCATATGATACCCATACTTCACCGAATCCCCCCTGAGTGATGCGTGTTATCCAGGGTTCATCGAATGTTACAAGGTCGATCGTTCCTTCTTGTATCAACTGGAATTTTTCTGGTTGAGAGTTTCGAAAATCCACAAGGTCATCCAGGGTTAAATCACCTTGTTTCAGCAGGATGTCTATCCAATAACCTGGCATAGAAGCAGGTATAGCACAGATTCGTGCTCCCTTTAGGTCAGCCGGATTCCTTGATGGATGAGTTTCAAGGAAAGTATTGCTGGCAACCAAGGCTGTGGAATTGCATCCCGTAGAGGTGATATGCCCTTTGTCTGCAACAGATTTGATGTTGGCGCCGCGGGCAATGGCGTTAATTATTCCGGGGCTAACAACTCCACCAATAGCATATAAGTCTCCTTGTTCAAGTGCAGGTATTGCATCTGCGGATCTGTCGAACGCTATTAGCTCAATCGTAAATCCTTGTTCTTCGAAGAAACCTTCTTCCATTCCAATGAAGAAAGGTGCATTAGAGATGAATGGCTGAAAAGTCACTTTTAGCGTGGTTGGTTCTTTTTCTCCTGCGCAAGAAGTTATTAGGAGCATGAAAACAATGGCAAATAAATATTTTATCAATCGATTTGGATCTCTCATTTTTTTCCTTCTTGAAAATATTTGTTTATAAGAACATAATTTGCCTAAACGTGGAACAGTATTTCCATCTTTAGTATTTGTGTAAAAGTCCGAAAGGATTTCATGCCCGTTAAACCTGTTGGATAAACCTTGTTGTATGGGTTTCCCCTCTTTGAATGAAGCTATAAACCAGAAGACAAGATTAAGCTAAACTGAATTCACGTTCAACCTGGCTTCTTTAAGGCATTCCTTTAGGATGTTTGCGAAAGTCTGAACATAGGGTTCCGTCATGAATGATGATTGTCCATGACCCAACCCGCTATGACCTCCTGGTATTACATGGTCTTCCAATCCCCCAGATGAAACTTTTGACCATCCCTTGGTAGAAATACGTGCTCGGAATGAGTCGGTGGTGAACTTGGTTATTAAACCGGGATAAGGGGATGTTGAATACCGTAATCTGGCAATATAGTGGATGGTATAGGCATGGCGGAAACGTTGCTTCAATGGGTCGTTATCAGCAAATTTTTTGGTTCTATAGTCCAGGCTGGGGACGATGATATCCAATTCTTTGCCGCGAATGTTGGCGATTAATTGCTTGATCAGGATAAAGTAGTAAAGAATGTGTTTTCTTTTCCTGGGATAAAAATTTGAGTCCATCACTCCAAGGAATGCAACTTTATGGCCTTGGGAGACAAGCTGTTGGGCCATTTCAAATGCCACAATACCACCGAAACAAAGTCCACCCAGATAATAAGGACCCTCAGGCTGGACAATGCGCATTTCCTGGTTAAAGGCTTGAGCCATCATTTCAACAGTTGAGAAGGGTTCAGATTTACCATCCATCCCGGCGTATTCAAAACCATATACTGGTTGATCTTCTCCAAGGTATTGCACCAGTTCTTCAAAACGCATTGCTGTAGAAGCGGAAGGGGGGACGCAAAACAGAGGCGGATAAGAGCCCTTGGATTGTAAGTCAACCAGGTAATGTACTGAAGGGAGTGTATCCCTAGACTCGAATACTGCTGTTAATTTTTCCACAGTAAGTGCCTTAATAAATTCCGGAATCGGGATGGACTTGTTGAGTTTTTCTTCGATCTCAGTGGCAATTTGTATTGCTGTGAGTGAATGTCCTCCAAGTTCAAAGAAGTTATCTCGAATGCCGATAGGGTTAACGCCTAGGTGTTTCTCAAAGATTTGAACCAGTTTGGCTTCAATCTCATTTCTTGGGGCAATGTAATCCTGCCCGGAAATACAACGACCTTCTGGAGGAGTCGGGAGTTCGAGCTTATTTACTTTTCCCGAGGTGGTTAACGGTAAGGAGTCAAGGAAGATAAAAGTTGATGGCACCATGTACTCAGGTAGTTTTTTAGCGATTGCCTCTCGTAGCTCAAGAATGGAGGGATGGGTATCCAAGGCTGGAACCACATAAGCAACCAGGCGCTTTTCATCGAATCGGTCTTTCAGAGCAACAACAGCGGCTTCTTTTATCGTTTCCAAAGCCAGTAAGTGAGCTTCAATCTCTGTGGTTTCAATCCTTAGTCCCCTGATTTTTACCATAGTATCTTTCCGAGTTATATGTTCTAGTGTTCCATCCGGAAGAAATCGTCCCATGTCTCCAGTGAGGCAGATTCGTTTGTCGCTTCCTTCTGGATCGGGCAAGTACTTTTTCTGGGTTAGATCAGGTCTTCGCCAATAACCAACAGGCAAGTACCGACTTTTCACTGCAATTTCCCCGATCTCACCGGGTTTTACGGGTTTTAGGTCCTTATCAAGGATCGAGACTTCTGTCCCCTCCGGTGGATAGCCAACTGGTACCACTTCATGGGTTATTTCCGTGTTTTTATCAATGAAGTTTTGGCAGATCCCCCCTGATTCGGTGCCAGCCAAACTAATTCGTAAAAAACATTCGTCTGAAAAATGTTTTTTGTATAAATCAACATCAATCTTATAAATGGCTTCCCCTCCCAAACGGATTAAACGTAGATGGGGGAAAGTGTCGTTTGCTGTAAGGGATTTGGCAAAATGCCTGAAAGTTGTGGGAACGGAATGATACATTGTGATTTTTTCTTGCATCATCCATTGAGCTAACTGGGGAAAGCCGTGATTCTTTATTGAAAATGGGAATAATGTTGCCCCATTTACTAAGGCGCCAAAAACGTCTGATGTAGAAGCACTAAAACTCAGGGACGCAATGAGCAGGATTCTGTCTTTATTTGTTACCTGGTGAGTCGAGGTGAACCGGTTTATTTTGTGGATCAAATTACGGTGATTATTGATGACCCCTTTTGGTTTGCCAGTTGAACCTGAAGTATAGATTAGGTAGATAAAATCATCCAGTGAAATTAAGAGTTCAAGATTACTTCTCCGGGTTGCAGGATCAATATTATTTAAGTTTACAATCTCCACCGGAGATTGATCAGTGGTTGATCCTGCCACAGACATGACCAGATCAAGGTTTTCATTATCCGTTACGACAATCTGGGATTGTGCGTCGTCCAGAATAGAAAGGATTCTATCTCTTGGATAGGATGGATCGATAATGACATAAGGTCTACCTGCTTTTAAAACCCCTATCATGGCGATGATCGTGGGGCCGCCATAGCTGGCTAAGACAATGACGGGTTTGTTATGTTCTGGATGGAAAGACAGGATCGTGTGAGCAACTTTATTCGCTTCACAGTTCAGTTCGTTGTAAGTTAGAGAATTGTTTTCATCTTTGACCGCAATTTTGTCTGGGTATCGCTTCACCTGTAATTCAAATCTTTTGGAGAGTAAATCATCACTCGTGATTGTATCAGAAGCGGGTGCTCGTTCTATTATTTGATCAGGTTTAGAAATTATATTCTGATTTCTCATTTTTAGATTTTTTATGGATTTACTGAGTTAAGCGGTAGCAGAGTCATGCCAGGGGAGGAAGCGGTTATGCATAAACTTGAGGATTCGGTTGAAACTGGATCCTAATAAGGCAATAACAAGGAGACTGGCGAAAATTTCTTCTGTCCTGAATGTTTCCCAGGCTAACCAAATCATGGCACCCAAACCTTTGCGCGCTGTCAATAATTCAACCGCAATGGTTATGACCAACGAAGTGTTTAGAGCGAGGCGTGCACCCACGAGGATTAGAGGTAAGCTCCCGGGGAGGACCACGTGGATAAATGTATTGAATCGATTGGCACCATAGTTTTCAGCAACTTCGAAGTGAATGGGACTGATCTGCCGAACACCTGCCATGGTGTTAATCAGCATAGGGAAAAATGTCGAGATGGCGACAATTACGATATTGGAGGATTCTCCAAGCCCGAAAACAACCAAAATCAATGGGAATATAGAGATTTTAGGGATGGGGTGGAGAGCATAGATGATGGGATCGATCGCTACCTGCAAAGGGCGGAACCATCCCATTGCTAAACCTAACAGAAGACCACAGCTGCCCCCAATCAGTAGTCCAAAGAATAATCTGGAAAAGGTTGCCGCTAGAGCTGTAAAGACCTCACCATTCTTGATCAGTTTGAATAGGGTTTCACAGATTGTTGAAGGTTTAGGAAAGAACAACG
>CAZTJD010000001.1:0-4140 GCA_964613985.1 uncultured Anaerolineales bacterium | reverse complement strand
AAACTACCAGTAGGATAGGAATCCACTTAAGGCGGGAATATTCTTTCATAAAATTACCTCCATACTTTGGCGGAAATCGTCTTTTAACATATCCCAAATATCCCACTTGCTATCAGTAAAAATGGATTCTTGTTCATGATTTATTGACCTTGGTCGCTTAATGGGAATTGGGATATCAGCGCAGATGTATGCAGGTTGAGCAGTCATGACCAGGATGCGATCACCCAGAAGGGTAGCCTCTTCAATATCATGCCTAACATATACGATGATTTTTAGCAAGGTGGTTTTTCCACACTCACTTGGACCTATGATGCATACAAATTCCCCGTCGTTGATATGAAATGAGACTTCAGAAAGAGCTTGTATCTCTCCGGTTCTGGTGGCGAAAGACTTTGTAATATATGAGCACTCATGGATCATCGCATGTTTGGGAAGTATTACTTACTTAAGTTTTTGGACTGCGTATTCGATGAACCGTGAATCCCAGAACTGATCTATGGTTACCACCGTATCAATAAGTCCCTTTTCGAACGCCCACTCCTGGAAACTCATCACGGTATTGGGATTTATCGTCCCGTCATTATTGACGGACGGCCAGCATGCTTCACGTAAAAAATCCTTGCCCAGGTCAAGATATTTTTCCAGGATTTCGAGATTGCGATCTGTCTTGCCAAGATTATATTGTGCAACGCTTTTTAGATAGGCAACCATGAAGCGGTTACCCAGGTCAGGATCTCCTTCTAGAAAGGTAGGTCCAAACCACACATAAGCATAAGACGCATCTGGAACGAGATCACCATAGGAGACCCAAATATCACCCAATCCGGCTTGCAGCATTCGTGTCGTCCAGGGTTCGTCGACGGATGCCAGGTCAATTGTCCCTTCCTGCATCATTTCAAACTCAGCAGCACTTGATGGCCTGGAGTCGTTAATGTCTTCCAGGGTCAAATTTCCCTGTCTGAGTATGATCTCTAGCCAATAGCCGCTCATAGAAGCGGTATTAATGGAAACCCGAGCCCCTTTTAGATCTGCAGGATTCCTGTCTGGATGGGCGTCGATAAAAGCATTACTGGCGAATAAGGCTGTAGTATTGCATCCTGTAGGGTTGATGTGCCCTTTATCTGCGACATACTTAATGTTGGCGCCGCGAGCAATGGCGTTTAATGTCCCGGTATTGATCAAACCGCCGACGACGTCAGCCTCTCCCTTTTCAAGGGCGGGAATTGCCTCAGAAGTCCTATCGACTTCCGCGACCTCAAGGGTAAAACCTTGTTCTTCGAAGTAACCTTCTTCTACACCGATGAAGAAAGGTGCATTGGATAGATATGGGGTAAAAATAACTTTGATCGTGGCTGGTTCTTTGGCTGATGAACATCCTGAAATAAGAAACATTATAGAAGATAGCAGAAGGATAAAAACTGGCAACTTGTAATTTCTTCGCAAAAGAAATCACCTCCTGTGGTCGACATAAGATGCACAAAAGGAATCAGTAAACTTTTGGAGTGATTATTTTATCATAGAAGAGATCACCGTGTTAATCTTCTGTCAAGAGAAGTTAAAATATGGGTTATCCATAAGAAAACTTTGGTAGAAGCAGTGGTTGTTACAGGCATTAAATAATCACCGAGGGAAAGGGAATGCGACATATGATGGAATAGACTGGTCAAATTTTCATTTTGAAGATGATATTTCTACCATGATGCTGAACTCGTTGACCCACTTTCCCCCCCATGCTAGAATTTATATCGGATTTTGATATTAGATTAATACCAGTTCACACTTGTTCCCTGGCTGTCATTCCATATGGGCGTCGATTGTCGACGATACTGCCTGATGAAGAATATCAAGAAATTAGCTCGAAAAGTTCCTCCAGAAGCCGCTGATCTAGATTTCCCTAAAGAGGAGCGTAAATGCTACCGTTCAATCAGGCGAATATTGGTTCTGTCGCTCATTGCTCTCTTCCTAAGCTGTGTGGGGACGATGGGGATTGCTGAAATATGGCCTTATTTTGGAGCCCAGGTTGCCGACCAGGTCCGGGAGGTTTTTGGTGCTCGGGTGGTTGCGGGACTTGAGACCATTGTCTTCCAAATACAGGATACCTTGAAAGGATGGTGGTATCAGTTAAGCCCCAAAGAGCCTGAATCACCCTGGAAAAGCACCGAAGTTCAGTTGGAAGCGGCTCCTTTTTCGTTGGTCATGAATGTGGAAGCCTCTCTTACCCCACTACCGACAAAATGCCTGTCTTCTCCAACTGCTATTCCTATATTCCCCTCGGGATCCACCGCGCAGACAGCGTTGACAGGTTTTCAACACCAGGTGACTACATCCAGCCCGACACCTACACAATCACCATATCATTGGCAGTTGTCCAACCTGGTACCATATGGAAGCCTGGATGGCGAAGGAGTCTGGCAGCCTTACCTGTACGATCTCGAAGGTCATTTGGTGGCTCAGCGCACCTTTCTGCAGCCTGACCCAGAGCGTCCTTATACGGTTGTTGCTGTCGTGGCGTTTGACCTCAATCGTACCCGGTTGCATTTTGTTTTAGGATTTAACGAGCCTTCCACCCCCGATGGGCCCAGGGGTGAGGGTTTGGTACCTGGAGTGAACCGCCAGCCCGGGATCCTCCTGGCAGCCTTTAATGGCGGTTTTAGAGCAGCGAATGGCCATTTTGGCGCCATGGCAGATGGGATCATTGCCCTGCCGCCTAAGGATGACTTTGCAACCATCGCGATCTACCAAAACGGCGAGGTGCGGATTGGAAATTGGGGAGAGGAGATTTCCGAATCCCCTAACCTGCTGGCGTGGCGTCAGAATTGCCGCCTCGTGGTTCAAGATGGTGCCATATCCACGAGGGTCTACAGTAACTCCGTCACGGATTGGGGGGCCTCCATCAGTAACCAGATCGTGACCAGGCGTTCCGGTCTGGGTCTCAACCAAACTGGCGAGGTCCTGTACTATTTTGCTGGCTCCAGCTTGAGCATGCCCATCCTGGCTGATACCATGCTGGCTGTCGGTGTCCATGACGGTATGCTCTTAGACATCAACCATTTTTGGGTTCATTTCACCGCCATCCGCGACATAGAGGGAGAACTGGTAGCTGAACCCCTGCTTCCAGATGACATGATCGACCACATCGATCGCTACCTGAACCCTTCGCCAGTTGATTTCTTCTACATCACTGCTTTAGAGAACCAGCAGCCTTAGCTCTTTATTTGTTTGCCGAAATCCACCAAAGAAGTAACGACTTACCGCGATCTAATCGCTTGATTTCATTTGTTTGACTATCTATCTGGTGAGGTTGCATTCAGATTAAATTAAAGATTTTCTCTCTTTAAAGGTGCTAGTCAGCTGATCTGCCTTCAAGATATTTAATTGAATTATTGGGCACAGGCAGTTACACGGGAAATCCTACGATATAAGTTGGTGATTGTACGTAGAAGATCGCCTTATGACCCCGGAAGGACTCGGCATGTATGCCGCTGAACCTTCAACCTAACGATTAAGAGTTCTACTATTTTGTTTCTGTATCCTATATATGGCTCTGTAATTTCTGTAGACTACTATATGTAGGGGTAAATTGTTCTGTGGTTGGTGTAATTCCTGTGGAATGATGAGCATTTTGCACCAGGATTGCACCAGAACCACACTGCAAAATTTGAAAGGTGGTGCGAATACCTGTCCGTTCGATGGGGGATTAGTTATAAATGCTGGAAAAATATCTATATTTCAGGCAGGTGTTCTTACTTTGAAGCCTTGATTACTCTCCATCGGAGAATAAGTATGCTATTTCTAGTTCACATTTAAAAAAGATTAGTTTCTTATTGGTGCCTAATGCTATCGAGCCATGTTCAGGATTGTGACAAGAACCACAGTAACAGTATCAAGATGAAGATAATAGGGACGAGATATTCATTATAGAAATAATCCCAGTTGCTTTTTGGTTTCTTATTCATTTTGATTGAACTTTCTTATAATGTGTGTTTGAGCAAGTTCTAGTTTCCAACACTTTCTTCTCCGCCTCTTTTTCATGCCAGGAAAAATACCACTCAACCTGTACAGCCAATATGTTAGTATATACCAATTTTCCCCAAAACCAATGAAATTCGTGGATTCTGGTAACAAATCTACACTTGACCG